>JAYTSB010000125.1:0-20291 GCA_043745825.1 Actinomycetota bacterium
GGTCTCGCCACGTGCGCGCAGGAGTACTGGTCAGTCCGTCACGCAGCGGTGCGTTCGTTCGTCGGTGCACCGGACGAAGAGATGCTGTTTTGCGGCATCTCCATCGGACACGCCGACCCGGACGCGCCCGTCAACTCGCTGCGTTCCGAGCGCATGCCGGTGGAGCAATGGGCCCGCTTCGTCTGACTGCGGCCCGAGGGGACCGCAGGTGGCTCAGGGAATGTTCGTGATCGAGCTGTAGAACGCTCGCTTCATGAACGCACCCTCGGCCGCGAAGGGCTCGTCGGGACCGTTCGTGGTGAACCAGCTGCGATAGGCCACGTAGCCGTTCGTGGTGCTGGGATCGAAGTAGTAGTCGATCCGGCCCGCCGACGGCGTGCCGTCGGCGTAGGTACCGGTCCACGTGAGCGTTCCGTGGATGACGCCGTACTGGTCGGCCGGATCCTCGGTCTGCGGCGTGTACGACACGTTGCTGTAGTTCTGACCGAGGAACGACTGGGCGGCACCGATGACCGCCGTGGTGTCCGGCTGACCCGGGGTCTTGATGACCTCGAAGTCCTCGGTGCCGTTGGTCGCGTAGCCGTGGGCGTTGCCGGCTGTGATGGTGTTGAAACCGGGAGGCGTGGAGAAGCCGACCAGGCCCTCGACCTCCACGAACGGGGTGGCAGAGCTGACCTTGAACGGATCGTGCTGGGTCAGCGGGGCACCCTGGCCGAGTGCCGCTGCGTTCGACAGACTGCCGACGAGCGCATCGAGCGCGTCCTTCGGCAGCGGCGTGCCATCGCCCGCGCTGTACAGGTCGTAGATCACGCTCAGCCCGTCGGAGCGCTGATAGGCAAAGATCGCCCCGGACAGGCCGTTGAGGTTTCCCGGGTCGTAGGTGGTGTAGTAGGTGATGTACTCATTGACGGGCAGGACTGCGTTGGTCTGCGTCACGAACCGAGTGGGCCCGAAGCCGACTGCGCCGAAGTCGGTGTCGAACGTGTTTGTGTACTCCTGCATCAGCGCAGTGATGTCTTCGCCCTGGTCACGCGCCAGCGACTGGAACGACGCCGAGGTGGTGCCATCGGACAGGACGACGACTTCGCCGGGGTTGCTGATCTGCTGCCATCCGGCGGGGACGGTTACGTACACCTGATGGCTGAGGTCGATGGCGCCGGCCGGCACGGCGAACGGCGCCGTCGTGGTGGTTGCGGCATCGCTGGTGGGGGGCGCCTCGGTCGTGGTGACGGCCAGGGTGGTGGTGGGCGCCTCAATCGGGGCGGTGGTGGTCACCGCACTGGTCGGCTCGGTGGTGCCGAGCGTGGCTGCCGTGGTGTCCCCCGACGACGAATCCTTCGTGTCCTCACTGCGCGTCGCGAACCAGACGCCGCCGCCGGCGAGCGCGGCCACCACCACAAGGCCGGCGATGATCTTGCCGCGGTTGGCTCCGCCGGACGTGCCCGTTGGCGGGGGCCCTGAGGTGGGTCCGCCGTAGGAAGGTCCGCCGTACGATGGCCCGGGCGTCGGTGGTACGGGGGACGTCGACGACCAGGGGGGCGGCGGTGGAGGAGTCATGCCGCCATCGGGACCGATGTTCGGTGGTGGGAACTCGCTCATGGGTGGTTCAGTCCTTCCGATGCGCCCGCGGGCACTGACACGCTCGTCGCGACACTAACCCGCTGGCTCACTCGTCGATCTCGGCGTCATCGACCAGCGGATCACGCCGGTGATGGCGTCGCCGGCCGGGCCTGCGATCAGCTTCTCGCTCATGGGCAGGAACGGCAGGCGCAACGGCCAGCGGGTCCAGGCCGGCAGCAGCGCCACGGCGGCGGCGCCGATGGCGAGGTATGCGGGGCGCACGGCGAAGGGCAGTGGTGGGTCGACGAGCAGGTACCGCGCTGCTTCGCGCGCCTCGCTCGTGCCCCGCAACTCGGGGCGGAAGTCGCTCAGCTGGCTGCGCAGCATCGCTGTGCTGGTGGGCGGATCGGTCACCCCCAGTGCTCGGGGCACGGCGGCCGAGTCGCGCAGGTAGCGATCTGCGTCGGCGGCGCTCAGTCGGTGTTGGCCGTAGCGCTGGTACGCGGTGAGGAAGCTGTCGGCCTCAGCGAGGTGCACCCAGTGCAGCAGGTGTGGATCGTTGGCCGAGTACGGGCGACCGTCCGGCGCGATGCCGACGACGCGTTCGTGAACACGCCGCACGATGGCGACGGCCCGCTCGGCCGTCTCGACGTTGCCGAACGTGGTGGACGCGAGGAATTCGGCGGTGCGCTGGAGGCGGCCCCACGGGTCGGCGCGGTAGTCGGAGTGCTGCGCCACGCCCGCCATCGCCAGCGGATGCAGCGATTGCAGCAGCAGGGCGCGCAGCCCGCCGATGAACATCGATGCGTCGGCGTGCACGAGCCGAACCGGGCTGTCATCGGCGAGCCACCGCGGACCCGGCGTATCGAAGATTGCGGCGTTCTTGGCCGCTGGATCCGCGCCGACAACGCGACTGCGGATCTGCTCGCCGATCCAGTCGCGGGCGCCGGCAGCGGTCACCCGTCCACCGCATGGGAGCGAAGATCGGCGAGCGAGGTGTACTCCAGGGCCGACACATGGGTGGCGTTGAGGCGCACGTTCGGCGCAGCGCCGGCCTCCAGCGCCTCCTGCCAGCGGGGTGCGCACAGGCACCACTGTTCGCCGTCGCGCAGGCCGGCGAAGCCATACTGCGGCATTGGTGTGCTGAGGTCGTTCCCCGCCGCCTTGCTGAATTCCAAGAACTCATCGGTCATGACCGCGCACACGACGTGCATGCCGGGGTCGTCACCGTGGTTCTCGCAGCACCCCGTGCGGTAGTAGCCGGTGATGGGATCGAGTGAGCACGACTGCAGCTCGGTGCCGAGCACGTTGATCTGGGTCTGCGCCATCAGCCCATGCAACCACGGAATCGGCGCGAGCGCGTCATCCTCCAGATCTCCCCGGATCGTCAACGCTCCCAGCCCCTCTGACCTTGCGGGCTACTGTGTCACCGGGCCGTGCGGCCCAACCGCTCCGCCAGCGTTGCCGGGGCAGAAAGTGACTGATGATGGCCCACCGGGAGATCCTCTCCGCTGCACTTGCCGATGTCGTCGACCGGGCGTGCGCCGTCCCTGGCAACAGGGCTGGCAACGGGGCTGGCAACGATGAGCTCGAGCTCGTCGCCGGCTTCGTCGGGCTGCTGCTCTCCGAGATCCACGACGACGATCTGACCACCCGCGCCGGCGATCTTGCAGCCATGTCCGTCGCGCTGCTGCGCTTCGGTCGCCACCGCGCCCCGGATGAGATCCTCGTCGCCGTCGATCGCGCCGGCGAGGGCTCCAGCTCGTTGCTGATGGCGGTGACCCTCGACGCACCGTTCCTGGTCGACACGATCCGCCTGGTGCTGGAGCGGCTGGGTCTGAGCGTGTCGTTCATGGTCCATCCGATGATCGATGTGGTGCGCGACGCTTCCGGCGATGTCGTCCGGTTCGGTCCGAGCACGAGCGGCCATGGCGGTGAAGGTCCCGGTGGAGGTGCGGCGGACTCGGTGCGCGAGGCGTGGACGGTGATGGAGATGTCGGCGTGCAGTGCCGAGCTGGCGTCCATCGTCGAGGCCGAGGTGAGCGCGGCGTCGGCCGACGTCCTGCGCGTGGTCGGTGACTTCGATGCCCTCCGTGAACGGGCGGCGGCGGTGGCAGAGTCTCTGGCCGAGAATCCCGTCGAGGGCCACACCGCCACCGAGGCGGATCAGGTGTCCAAGCTGCTCGGCTGGTTGATCCGCCAGAACTTCGTGTTCCTCGGCGCCGCGTCCTACACCGTGCACCACGGCACGTTGCATCTTGTCGAGGGGTCGCCGCTCGGCCTGCTGCGGATGACCAACGTGCTCGACCCCGCGTACGCCGGCGGGCACGAGCTGATCTCGATCGTGCGGGCGGACAACGAGGTCAACATCCACCGCCATGCCCGGCCGGTGTGCATCGCCGTGCGCCGGTTCGACGACGGCGGCGAGGTGGTGGGCGAGGAGCGCTTCCTCGGCCTGTTCGCTGCCGCGGCGTACCGGGCCTCGGTCACCAGCATCCCGCTGATCCGTGAGCGCGTTGGCTGGGTGGCGTCACGGGCCAAGCTGGACCCGTCCAGTCACTCGGCGCGGGCGATGCGCACAGTCCTGGAGACGTTCCCCCGCGACGAGTTGTTCGAGATCAGTCGCGACGAGCTTGCCGAGGTGGCAACGGCCATCGTCGGGCTCCAGGAGCGCTCGCTGGTGCGCGTGCTGGAGCTTCGCTCGCCGGCCAGCGGTTGGCAGACACTGGCGGTGTACCTGCCGCGCTCGCGACTTGAGCCGGAGACGCCGCAGTTGATCGCCGACCACATCGCTGCGTCCACCAAAGCAACGCGCATGCGCTACGACACCTTCGTGAACACCAGCCCGCTCGCCAGGGTGACCGTGGAGATTCGGCGCAGCAAGGCGGTGACCGAAGATCAACTCGTCGCACTCACCGAACAGATCGACGCGCTCACCCAGCGCTGGGCCGACCGCGTCCGCGTCGCGCTCCGCCAGTCCGTGGACCCGGCCGCTGCGGCACGTCTCGCCGATCGGTACGTGGCCGGCATGCCCAATGACTACCGCTCGGTCACCGAGCCGGAACAGGTCACGGTGGACCTGCAGATCATCGATCGTCTGCTGAGCCACGTCGACGAGGGTGTGGCCAACAACACAGCGACCACATTCGTCGCCGCTGGCGGGGGGACCGAGCTGGAGCGCCGGTTTCGCATCTACCGTCGGAACCAGCCGCTCACGTTGGCCGAGCTGTTGCCCCTGCTCGACCAGCTTGGTCTGCAGGCCATCGACGAACGACCGTTCCAGCTGCAGTTCGGCCGCGACACGGTGTCGCTGTACGACATCGGGGTTCGATTCGACGCAGCGGTCTCGGTCTCCGACGCAGCGCTGGCGGAGGTGGAGGCCACGTTCCTGCGCCTGGTGGCCGGCACCGTCGAGAGCGATGGCTTCAACCGTCTCGTGCTGGCGGCCGGACTCTCGTCTTGCGAGGTCGAGGTTTTGCGTGCGTACGCGAAATACATCCGCCAGACCTCGTTCCCGTTCAGCCAGTCCTACATCGAGACCACCCTGGTCCGTCATCCCGAAGTCATCCGCCTGTTGGCCCGGCTGTTCGCGACACGCTTCGACCCCACTTTTCCGGACTCTGCTCGCGACGCCGGCTGTGCGGAGAGCCTGAGCTCGCTGGACGCGGCGTTGGAGGCCATCCCCTCGCTCGACGAGGACCGCATCTGCCGCACCATCCGCGATGTGATCCTGGCCACGCTGCGGACGAACGCATTCCGGCCCGGCCCGGCCACCGGTCGGCGCAATGTGCTGGCGATGAAGCTGGATCCGCAACGTGTCCCCGATCTGCCTCTGCCGCGACCGATGTTCGAGATCTGGGTGTGCTCGCCACGGGTGGAGGGCGTGCACTTGCGCGGTGGGCGCATCGCCCGTGGCGGTATCCGCTGGAGCGATCGCCGGGAGGACTTCCGAACGGAGGTCCTCGGGCTGATGAAGGCTCAGATGGTGAAGAACTCAGTGATCGTGCCCGTGGGCTCCAAAGGCGGGTTCGTTGTGAAGCGTCCCCCCGCCACGAGTCCGCGCGGATCCATCATCGACACCGGCGACTCCCTGCGCCAAGAGGTCGTTGGTTGCTACCGCGACTTCATCGCTGGCCTGCTCGACCTCACCGACAACATCGTCGACGGCGTCATCGTGTCGCCACCGGACACCCTGCGCTACGACGACGACGATCCGTACCTCGTGGTGGCCGCCGACAAGGGCACCGCCACGTTCAGCGACATTGCCAATGGCATCTCCGCCGACTACGACTTCTGGCTCGGTGACGCGTTCGCGTCCGGCGGCAGCGTCGGGTACGACCACAAGGTCATGGGCATCACCGCCCGCGGTGCGTGGGAGAGCGTGCGTCGCCACGCCCAGGTTCTGGGCCGCAACGCAGATGCAGACCCGCTCACCGTGGCGGGCATCGGCGACATGTCGGGCGACGTGTTCGGCAACGGCCTGCTGCGTTCACCACATGTGAAGCTGGTGGCGGCGTTCGATCACCGGCACATCTTCCTCGATCCCGATCCGGATCCTCAGGCCTCCTACGCCGAGCGGTTGCGTCTGTTCGGCCTGCCCCGCAGCAACTGGCGGGACTACGACCCGGCGATCATCAGTCAGGGCGGCGGCGTCTACCCGCGCACGGTGAAGTCGATCACGTTGTCAACTGCGATGCGCAAGCGGCTCGGCACCGAAGCCTCGGAGATGGCACCGAACGAGCTGATCTCGGTCATCCTGCGCGCGCCGGTGGACCTGCTGTGGAACGGCGGCATCGGTACGTACGTCAAGTCCGCCGCGGAGACCAATGCCGATGTCGGCGACCGTGCCAACGACGCGGTGCGCGTGAACGGCGGCGAACTGCGCTGTCGCATCGTGGGCGAGGGCGGCAACCTCGGTCTCACCCAGCGCGGGCGGGTCGAGTACGCACTCGCCGGCGGTTTGATCAACACCGATGCGATCGACAATTCAGCCGGTGTCGACTGCAGCGACCACGAGGTCAACATCAAGATCCTGTTGAACGGCTGCGTGCGGCGCGGTGAGCTGACGATGGACGATCGCAACGGTCTGCTGGTCTCGATGACCGATGAGGTCGGCGAGCTGGTGCTCGACGACAACCGTGCCCAGACGATGGCGCTGACCATTGCCCGCAAGCAGGCGCTGGCGATGATCAGCGTGCACGGCCGCTATCTGCACGCGCTGGAGGCCGAGGGCTGGCTCAACCGGGCGCTCGAGTTCCTGCCGAACGACCGCCAGCTCGCCGAGCGTCAGTCCAACGGCCAGGGCCTGACCACGCCGGAGTTCTCCGTACTGATGGCGTACACCAAGAATGCCAACGCGGTCGAGGTCTTGGCCAGCGAACTGCCCGATGACACGTACCTGCAGGCAGAGCTGATGCGCTACTTCCCGCACGCAATGCAGGTGCAGTTCCCGGACGAGATCCGCACCCACCAGCTTCGCCGAGAGATCGTCACCACCCAGCTCGTCAACGAGATGGTCAACCTGTCCGGGATCTCCTTCGACCATCGCATCACCGAGCAGAGCGGGGCGAACGTCACCGACATCTGCCGCGCCTGGGTGGCCGCGCGCGACATCATCCGTCTCCCACACCTGTGGAACGAGATCGAAGCGCTCGGTGCCGATGTCAAGCTCGACGTCCAGCTCGATCTGCTGTTGGAGGCGCGGCGGATGACCGAGCGCGGCGTGCTCTGGTTGCTGCGCCGGCGACGCCCGCCGCTCGACATCGCCACCGCGGTGCGGGAGTTCAGCGGTCCGATGCAGGTGCTGTCGACCCGGTACGACGACGTGCTGCGCGGCCAGCTCGGCGCGGTGACGCACTCCACCTGGGCGAGCCGGTTGGCAGCCGGGGTGCCGGAGTCCCTGGCCGAGCGCTCGTCGGTGTGGCCGTTGCTGCACACAGCGTTCGACGTGATCGACATCTCCGCCCGCTTCCAGACCGACCTTGTGTCGGTCGCCGGGATCTACTGGCACCTCTTCGACGTACTCGACGTGCTCTGGTTGTGGGACGGGGTCGGAGCACTGCCGCGCTCGACGCGATGGGAGACCCAGGCCCGCGCTGCGCTCCGTGACGACCTGCTGATCGGCCTGGCCGATCTCACCGAGGACGTCATCCGCAACGGAGCCGATGTCGCCAGGTGGCTGGCCAAGAACGAGCGAGCCGTCGCTCGTGTGACGGCGATGTTCAACGAGGTGCGGCGCGGCGAGACCTTCGACATCACCACGCTGACGGTGGGCCTGCGCCAGTTGCGCAACTTGTCGCTGGCCACGAACTGACATGGTCAACGGACGCACGGATCTCCGGAGGATGCGATGAAGGCGCGACGCGCGATCGAACGACTGCTCTTCGACTACTGCTTCGGCATCGACGCCGGTGACTTCGCGTTCACGGCAGCGCTGTTCGGCGACGATGGGCTGTACGGCCTTGTCGGCGGCCAAGCGGCTCGCGGCTCGGCCCAGGTGCTGGGCATGATGCAGGCGAGCGTCCGCACCTACGACGGTGTGCCACGGACGCGCCACGTGGTGACGAACGTGTGCATCGACATCGGCCGCGCCGGCGAGCATGACGGTGAACAGGACGGCGAGCACGCCGCCGTGCGCTCGTACCTGCAGGTCTTGCATCAACCGCCCGGCGGCGGTCCGGTGGGTGCCATCGTGGTGGGCACCTATCTCGACCGCGTCCACGTCGTCGACGATCGCTGGCTGTTCGCCGAGCGACGCATGCACCTCGAGCTCGTCGGCGACCTGCGCACCCACCTCAACGAGGGCTTCCTCTGACCGGTCGGCATCACACCCCCCCGGTAGCCTGGACGGGTCATGATCGATCGTCCTCTCCGCCTCCGATTCGCCCCGTCACCCACCGGCTTCTTCCACGTCGGCGGAGCGCGCACAGCGCTGTACAACTGGGCCATCGCCCAGCGTGCAGGCGGGGTGTTCGTGCTGCGCATCGAAGACACGGACGAGGCCCGCAACCAACCGGAGTGGACCCAGGGCATCATCGATGCGCTGGCGTGGATCGGCATAGACACCGACGACCCGCACTTCGAGGGTCCGTACTTTCAGAGTTCGTTCGCTGATCAGCACATCGCCGCAGCCAACCGGCTCTTTGCGGCTGGCCTCGCCTACTACTGCGACCTCACCGGCGAACAGATCCAAGAACGGGCCAAGGCCAGTGGCAAACCGGGATACGACAACTCCTCACGCGACCGCGGGCTGGAGCCGGGTCCCGGGCGGGTGCTGCGCTTCCGGGTGCCCGAGGGCAACACCGTGGTACACGACCTGGTGCGTGGCGAGGTCGAGTTCGACAACGCGAATATCGAGGACTTCGTACTGCTACGCGGCAACGGCACGCCGATGTTCCTGCTCGCCAACGTGGTCGACGACATCAGCATGCGCATCAGCCACGTCGTCCGCGCCGAGGAACACCTGCCGAACACGCCCAAGCAGCAGATGCTGTGGATGGCTCTCGGTGAGGCGCCGCCCGTGTGGGCGCACGTGCCAGTGCTCGTCAACGAGCAGCGCAAGAAGCTGTCCAAGCGTCGCGACAAGGTGGCTGTTGAGCAATACCGCTCCGAGGGCTACCTCGCCGACGCAATGGTCAACTACCTGATGACGCTCGGCTGGGCTCCCGGTGGCGAGACCGAGATCGTGCCGTGGTCGCACATCGTCGAGGAGTTCCGGCTGGAGGACGTCAATCACTCGCCAGCGTTCTTCGATCTGAAGAAGCTGGCTGCGTTCAACACCGACTACATCCGCGCGCTGAGCGTGGAGGAGTTCATCGAGGCCTGCGCACCGTACGTCACCGGCCCGCAGGTGCCCTGGCCGACCGAACAGTTCAACCTGGTGGTGTTCTCCGAGATCGCTGCGCTGGTGCAGACGCGGATCCTCGCTCGCCTCGACGAGGTGCCCGCGATGGTGGATTTCTTGTTCCTCAGCGATGCGCCGATCGACGAAGCAGCTTTCACCAAGGTGATGGCCAACCCCGCCGCCGTTGCGATCCTGGCCGAAGCCGTGGGCGCCTTCGCCGATGTGCAGTGGGAGCACGATGCACTGAAGGAGACACTCGAAGTCATCGGCGAGGCACACGGCATGAAGCTGGGCAAGGCTCAGGCGCCTGTTCGCGTCGCCGTCACCGGTCGCACCGTTGGTCCGCCGCTGTTCGAGTCCCTGGTGCTGCTCGGCCGCGACGAGATCGTGCGGCGGATGCAGGCGGCCCTCGACCGCGCCGCAGGGGTGCCCGCCGCGTGATGATCGACCCGGCGGCGCTGGACGACCGTACTCCCGTCGACGGCATCCCCGTGGTGGGCAACGGTGTTCCGCCCCGGCGGCGTTGGCTGCGCATTGCATTCGCACTGTTGGGTCTGCTCAGCGTGTACTACGGCATCAACCTGGTCCAGGTGTGGCGGGTCGGCAACAGTGACCAGGCCCGCGCCGTCGACGCCATCGTCGTGATGGGTGCCGCACAATACGACGGTCGGCCGTCACCGCAGCTGCAGGCCCGGCTCGACCACGTCGTCGAGCTGTGGGATCAGGGCCTGGCGCCGAGCGTGGTGGTCACCGGTGGAAACCAACCGGGTGATCACTTCACTGAGGCGAGCGCCTCGGCCGCCTACCTCATCGACCACGGTGTGGATCCCAATGCGATTCTCGCCGAAGACCGGGGACACTCCAGCTGGGAGTCGCTTCGCACGGTAGCGGTCATGCTCCATGGACGCGGCGTGCGCAGCGTGCTGCTGGTCAGCGATCCCTACCACTCGCTGCGCATCCGGTTGATGGCCGAGGAGCTCGGTCTGACGGCGTACGTGTCGCCGACACGCATCAGCCCGGTGCGCGGGACGAGGGCGTTCGCGAAGGAGATCAAGGAAGCCGCCGGCATCTCGCTCGGGCGTATCATCGGCTTCGATCGTTTGCTCTCGATCACCGGCTGACACGCGTGGGATCGCGGCGACGTTCCGACGTTGCCACGCAGTGGCCCGCCGATACACTGAGGCGCCTTCGCGCATGCGATGGGGAATGGTGTAATTGGCAACACAGCAGTTTCTGGTACTGTTATTCAGGGTTCGAGTCCTTGTTCCCCAGCTCTTGCAACAGCCGGCCGTGCGGCCGGCTGTTGCCGTTTTTCATCTGGGTTGTCGTGGCCGTACGGGCCCCACGCCCACAGGACCGCACCCGATCGGTTGGTCATCCCGCCTGCGGTTGCTAGATTGGCTCAGCTACTCGGCCCCATCGTCTAGTGGCCTAGGACACCACCCTCTCAAGGTGGCGGCACGGGTTCGAATCCCGTTGGGGCTGCTCAGTTGTCGTTAAACCAACGACGAACTCAACTCAGGATCTCGTGGTCCACGCCGACCGCGAGGCACGTGGCCCGTGCCCGTGAATCCCTCGTGAGCAGTGTGCCTCCGGCTTGCTGTGCAGTGAGCCCAATGAGCGCATCGTAGACTGCCCCACCGCCGACTCCCTTGTGCGACAAGGTTCGCATCACGAGTCCGGCCTGGTCCGCTGCGAGGGCAATGATCGAATCGCTCAGCGATGAGCGTCGAGGCGTCGTCCAGGCTCAGGCGTGCGTCGCCTGGCAGGCGTGTGAGCACAGAATATGTTTCGAGCGCAGCCTGCGCGGTCAGGCTGAGTACGCGTCCGGCGAGTTGATCCTGCACCTGAATGTGCGCCACATGGGAGGCCAGTAACGCTGGCACCGCCACGCTGGTATCGGCCAACCAGAGCACTAGCGCCGAATCGAGTCGACGAGGTCGGCCACGTCCTCGTCCGTGATCAGCGTGTCTGACACTGCAACCAACACCCCATCGCGGCGCTCGAGGCGAGCAGTGCGCCCCCCAGGAGCGACATGGAGCCCATCGCCGTACAACGAGATATCGACGATCGATCCGGCAGTCAGGCCGAGGCGATCGCGGAGCGCTTTGGGAACGACGATTCTTCCAACTTGGTCCACGGTTGCTTGCCTGGGATGACGCTACCAGTGCTCTCCCAGTCGCTCGTGGATCTTGTCCATCTCGGCAAACTCCCCAGGGAGTGTGGGTAGAGGACCCCCCGGACGGTGAACGGAACACCGACAATCGTGAGTGCCAGCCCGCCCATTTGGCGGTTTGCGACGCACACGTCGCGTTGAGGAACGCAGGAGGAACGCGGGAGGCACGCAGGACCGTTGCGGATCCGGCCTACTGTTACCGGCGTGGTGAACGAGACGGCGAGCAGGCGTGCGGTGGTGGTGGGACTGGACGTCGGGGGAACCAAGACGAACGCAACGGTGCTCGGCGACGACGGCACGTTCCTCGTCGATCGCATGGTGGAGACGCCGAGCTGCGTCCGACACGGGCCGGCTGCGGCCATCGCCGCGATCGGTGCGGCGATGCGGCACGCGCTCGAGGTCGCGGGGATGGCACCGGATTCCGTGCTTGCGGTGGGCCTCGACACCCCAGGGCCGGCCAGCGCCACAGGTGTGATCTCCAGCAAGGGTTCGACCAACTTCTCCGAGCCGGTGTGGTGGGGCTACGACATCCGTGCCGCAGTGGAGGCCGACCTCCACCTGCCCGTGATCTACAACAACGACGGCAACGCCGCGGCACTGTATGCACACCAGCGCTGCTTCGGGGCCGAGGCCGCCAAGCGGTCGTCCGTCGCAGCCATCGTGGGCACCGGCCTCGGCGGCGGAGTCATCGAGGGTGGCCGGGTGATCAAGGGTGCATCCGGGATGGCCGGCGAGCTGGGCCACGTTCAGATCCCCATGGCAGGCCTGCTCGGCCCCGATCAGGCCGTGCCGCGTTGCAACTGCGGTGTGCTCGGCGATGTGGAGAGCGTCGCCTCACTGACCGGCATCCAGAACAACCTGCTCCCGTATTGGCTGAGCCGCTACCCGGATCACGCCCTGCACGCGGAGGCGTCGATCGCCGACGCGGCCAAGTTGGTCCGCGGTCTCGCTGAACGCGGCGACGAGATGTCCAAGCGAGTGTTCGAGCAGCAGGCGCAGGCCATCGGCCGGCTGTTCACCATCGCCTCGAACTTCAACGACCCCGACGCCTACTTCATCGGTGGCGGTGTGGTGGAGACCGCTCCGCACTTTCGGGACTGGTTCCTCGGCATGGTCAGCGAGTCGACCGAACTGCGCCCCGAGCAGCGCGCCGTGGCGAAGTTCGTGGTGGTCGAGGACCTCGACATGGCTGGTGCACGAGGTGCCGCAATGGCGGCGCTGCATGCCATTCGGAGCACCTGAGTTCGCCGGCTCAGTTGCGGACCCGGGTTCCTGGAGGGCCAGTCACGCCAGGCCTGCCTCCCAACGTCGCTGGGACTCGATGCCGGCAACGACAGCGGCATGCGTGGCCAGCGCCAGCGGCGAGCCCCAACGCGAGCGGGGACCGCAGAACGCTTCGGTGCCCACTGCATCGGGCCAGCACACGGTCACTGCGTCGCTGGCGGTGCCGGTGCCGGGCACGCCGTGTTCCAGCAATGCCTGGGTCTTGGCCTCGGTGATGGTGATCACCGCGTTCACCGCCGCAGCCGGCTGCAACGCCACCGGGAGCTGGGCGACGATGTTGATCGTGCCCGGCGGGGGCACTGACGACGGTGCGCCGCTCCAAGAGCCGGTGGGGTCCGCAGCCCACGTTGGCTTGCCGATGCCCAGGGTCACGTCGACGGTGACGCCGTCGACGGTGCGCGATGCCACGTTACGCACGTCGGCGGCAGTGAACATCGCAACGCCGGGTCCCTGCAGGCCGAAGTGGTCCGCGAGCTCGCCGGCGTGCACATCGAGATCCTCGCGGTGGTAGTCGACCCCGACCCGGGCATTGATCACCCAGGCCACCACGGCGTGCGCGGCTCCGACGGGAGCCGACGACAGAACGGCTCGTCGAATCGGGAATCGCCACACGACGGCCGGAAGCGTGTCATCGCCGGGTCCGGGCTGCACACGGGCCACAGCATGGCCGTCGAAGTGGTGTGTCATTGACCCACGATGGCTGATCCGACGTGCTGGCCGCCACTCCGTGTCGTTGGACCCCGTGTGCCAAGATCGAGCGATGGCCGCCGCCCGACACGAAACCTCGTGAACGACGCGCCCCCAACGGTTGTCGAGCGGCTGGTGACCGTCCCGTTCACGCTCGTCACGTTCGCGACGCTCTTCTACTTCACGGCGCTCGGCACGCTGCTCCCGACATTGCCGCGCCACATCGAAGACGACCTCGGCGGGGGCGGATTCGAGATCGGTCTCTCCGTCGGGGTGTTCTCCGTCGGGGCGGCCATTTTGCGACCGTGGGCCGGCCGGCTCGGTGACCGCAAGGGCCGACGCATCCTGGTGGTGGGAGGTTCGCTGATCGTTGCCGCGACGGTGGCCGCCTACGGTCTCGCCGACTCCATCCCCTTCCTGGTCGTACTGCGCATCCTCACCGGTATCGGCGAGGCAGCCGTCTTCGTCGGCGCAGCCACAGCGGTGCAGGACCTGGCACCACCGCATCGGCGGGGTGAGGCGGCCTCGTACTTCTCGGTGGCGCTCTACGCCGGGCTGGCGCTCGGTCCCACCATCGGCGAGCGCCTCGCCAACGCCTACGGCTACCGGGCGACGTGGTTCTGTTCCGCGGGTCTGGCGGTGGTCGCCGCACTCTTCGGGCTCAGCACGCCGGTGGGGGAGGTGTCCGATCGTCGGCCGGAGACGATTCTCAACCGCGCCGCGCTGCGGCCGGGGTTGGTCCTGTTCCTCGGTCTCGTCCCGTTCACCGCGTTCTCGGCGTTCCTTGCGATCTACGGCGATCAGGTGGGCATCCACGATGTCGGGCCGGTGTTTGCGACGTATGCCGGCGCAGTGCTGCTCATCCGGCTCTTCGGTGCCCGGCTGCCCGACCGGCTGGGCTGGCGGATCGCGTCGGCGGTGGCACTCGGTTCGGCCACGCTCGCCGGTCTGCTGTTCGCCGCATGGGCATCGGTGGTTGGCGTCTACATCGCCACGGTGGCGTTGAGCGTTGGCCAGTCGCTGCTGTTCCCGGCGCTGTTCTCGGCCGTTGTTAACGATGCGCCCGACGCCCAGCGCAGCCACGCGGTCGGCACGTTCTCGGTGTTCTTCGATCTGTCCGGCGGTATCGCCGCACCGACGCTCGGCCTGGTGGTCAGCCTCTGGAACGAACGGGGCGCGTTCTTCGTCGCCGCGCTCGTGTCTGCGTCGGGTTTCCTCGCCCTGCGTTCACTGAGGGCCAATCGCGTCGTCCTGCCCGACATCGCCAGCGGCTGACACAACGGCGACCGGGGATCTCAGCCGGTCAGCTCGCGCACTTCGTCGGCTGCGTTGCGGCGGCTCAACTGTCGCAATTGGCGTTTGAACGACGGATCACTGATGGCCACCGTCGCAGCCTCCACACGCGAGGACACATCGAGCTTGCGGAGTACCTGCTTCACGTGCGACTTCACCGTCTCGCGACTGATGTAGAGCGCCTCGGCGATGGCCGGGTTGCTGAGCCCCTCGGCCATCAGCGCCAGGACCTCGCTCTCACGGGCGCTGAGGCCGACCTCGGAGAAGGGCCAGCGGTAGTGATTCTCGGGCGTGACGCGATGGCGCGGCGGCGGGTCGATCACGATCTCGCCGGCATCGATGCGGCGCAGGGACTCGGCAAGCTGATCGGCGGGCGTACCCTTCCAGAGGTACCCGGAGATGCCACGGGAGACGGCGTCGTGCAGCACGCCGTCCGGGAACGCGAACGTGAAGACGGCGAGGTGATCGGCGCGTGCATCGGCAATCACGTCCTCGAACTCTGCCCACGGAATGCCGTGACGACCGTAGGTGTCGTAGAGCGCGATCCGGACGTGCTGGTCGAGGTGTACGTCGCCCACACAGGTGTCCACGACGTCGATGTCGTCGAAGGGTGCGAGCATCTCAGCGAGTCCGTTGACAACGATGTCGAAGTCGTTCATCAGCGCAACGGTGATGCGACGCTTCGGCACGTGACCATCGTGGCTGTCGTGTGCGCACCGCGTCAACCTTGCGGCGCCGTCCTGTTGCGACATCATCAACGTTGATTTTCGTCAACGGCCAACGGTTCTGGTGGAGCGGGCCGCGGTGTGAGCGGTGGGCCGGCGCCGCTGCCACCGTCGACGGTGAACTCGCCGCCGGTGATGTATGACGACTCGTCCGAGGCGAGGAACACCACGAGCGCGCTGACCTCCTCCGGCTTTCCGGCGCGAGCCAGCGGCAGCCGGGCGAAACGGGCGTCGCCGAGCGCCTCGCGGTCCGGTGGCAGCATCGAGGTCTCGATGGCGCCGGGCAGGATCGTGTTCACTCGGATGCGATCGGAGCCGAGCTCGTTCGCCGCAGTTCGACTGAGGCCACGCACGGCCCACTTCGAGGCGCCGTAGGCGCTGTGCCAGCCGAGGCCCGTGGTGCCCGCGAGCGAGGAGATGTTCACGATCGAGCCACCGCCCCGGGCGCGCATCGGCCCGATGGCCGCACGAATGCCGAGGAACGGACCCAGGGCGTTGATCTCCCAGGCGCGGCGCATCCCTGCCGCGGTCTCGTGCTCGAGCGCGCAGGTCCAGTGCACGCCCGCGTTGTTGACGAGGACATCGAGGCCGCCGAAGCGCGCAATCGCCACGGCCACCACGTGTGCCCAGGCGCTCTCGTCGGTGACGTCGTGCCGCACGAACACGGCGCAGTCACCCAGCGAGGCCGCCAGGGCGTGGCCGTCATCAGCAAGCACGTCCGTGAGCACCACACTCGCACCCTCGGCGCAGCATCGAGTGGCGTGGGCAGCTCCCATGCCCCGCGTCGCCCCGGTGATGACCGCGATCTTGCCGTCCAACCGGCCCATAGCCTCCCCCTCTCCCTGCAGACGTCTCAGTCTGGCCCAGGAATCAACGCTGGGCGATGACGGTTCGCAGGGCGGACACGAGGAGGGTGCGCTCGGCGGCGTGCACGCGCTCGGAGAGCGATTCGTGGGTGTCGTCCGGACGGATCTCCACCTGGGTGGTGGCGATCACCGGGCCGTCGTCCACGCCCTCGTCCGGCACGAAGTGCACCATCACGCCGGTGCGGTTCTCTCCCAGGCGTTGGGCGGCATCCAGGGCGCGTTCGATGGCGTGGGTGCCCGGATACTGTCCGGGCAGCGCAGGATGCAGGTTGATGACCCGCCGGGGAAACGCGCCGAGGAACGTCATCGACAGCAGGCGCATCCAACCGGCGAGCACTACGTAGTCGGGCTTCAAGGTGCGTACCGCGTCGCGGAGGCGGGCGTCGTAGTCGGGGCGAGGCTCACCGCGCCCGGCCGGCACGACCTCGCAGTGGACGCCGGCCGCCGCGGCCCGAGTGAGCACGAATGCATCCGGCACGTTGCAGACCACGCCGACGACCTCGGCATCCAGCACGGGCTCGGTGCGGGTGGCATCGAGGATCGCCTGGAAGTTCGAACCGTTTCCTGACGCCAACACCACCAACCGGGTGGTCACACCAGGCGCACCTGCTTGTCGCCGGCGACGATCTCACCGATGACCCATGAGGGCTCGTTGATGCATTCACGCAACTCGCTGACTCGACCAGCGTCGACCACCACGACCATGCCGATGCCCATGTTGAGCGTTCGGTAGAGCTCCTCCCGGGACAGCCCGGTGGCCACGTCTTGCACGAGCTGGAACAGGGTTGGCATCGGCCATGAACCGAGTGTGATGGATGCGTCGCAGTTGGGCGGGAGGACCCTGGGAACATTGTCGATCAACCCGCCACCGGTGATGTGCGCGAGGCCCTTGATCAGGCCGTGGTCCACGAGGGCACGCTGCAGCGCCTCCAGATAGCTGCGGTGCGGCACCAGCAGGGCATCGCCGATGGGGCGGTCGAGTGGCACAGGTTGGGCGTCCAGCGGCAGCCATTCGAACAGCTTGCGCAAGAGCGAGTACCCGTTGGTGTGCGGTCCCGACGACAGCAGACCGACGAGCACATCGCCGGGGGAGATGGTGTCGAGCGGCAACAACCGGTCGCGTTCGACGACACCGACCAAGGTGCCGGCGACATCGAACGCGCCGGGCATGTACACGCCCGGCATCTCCGCGGTCTCGCCCCCGAGCAACACGCAGCCCGCGGCAGCGCACGCCGTGGACATGCCGTTGACCACGGCCGCCACCTGCTCGGCGCGGATGGCCGAGGAGGCGAAGTAGTCGAGGAAGAACAGGGGGCGGGCGCCCTGCACGAGCACGTCGTTGATGCAGTGGTTGACGATGTCCTGGCCTGGCACGTCGTACCGGCCGGCACGCGCCGCCAGCTCCACCTTGGTACCGACACCGTCGGTGGAAGCGACCAGCACGGGCCTGTCCATCGTCATGATCTGGGAGAGATCGAAGGTGCCGCCGAACGCACCGATTCCGCCGAGAACCGAGGTTGTGTGCGTTTTCTCCACGCCCGCCTTCAGTTGCTCGACGGCACGGGTGCCCTCGTCGATGTCGACCCCGGCCGCAGCGTACGACGACAGCGAGGCACCCTGCGCTCGCCAGCCGATGTCGCGCCGGTAGCGCGCCGTGGGGGCGGCGATGTCGGTGACCATTCGGTATGCGGCCTCACGGGCCTCGGCCAGGGTGGGCTCGACGCCCACCACGGTGTACTCGCGCCCGCCACCGGTGCCGCGGAACACCAGCGTGCCTTCGCTCTCGGCGATCACGATGTCGGCCGGGCTGATCGGGTCGAGCGCTGCGCCGGGGCCTGGGTAGTTCGGCGCGGCGATCACCACACCAAGCGCCGCGCCGGGACGAACCTGAATCGCGGTGTTGGCCAGCTTGCCGGTGCAGCACGCCTGGGCGAGGGTGATCAGATCGGAGTCCAGCAGGGGCAGCAGCACCTGTGCCTCCGGGTCACCGAAGCGGCAGTTGAACTCCAACAGCTTTGGTCCGTCGGCCGTCAGCATCAGTCCCGCGTACAGCACGCCGACGAACGGCGTGCCGCGCAACTGCATGTGGTCCACCACGGGCTGGATGAACGCGGCGGTGAGGACCGCTGCGTCGTGGGGCACGGGGGCGGGGGCGTAGGCCCCCATCCCGCCCGTGTTGGGGCCGGTGTCGCCTTCACCCAAGCGCTTGTGGTCCTGGGCGAAGGGCAGCGGCTTGGCCGCCATCCCGTCGCAAAAGGCCAGCAGTGAGCACTCGGGGCCCTGCAGGCGCTCTTCAAGTACCACGCCACCGGTGAGGAAGAACGAGCGGATCGCGGCCTCGCACGTCTCGTCATCGATCGGCACGGCCACGCCCTTGCCGCTGGCGAGACCCACCTGCTTGACCACGATGGGCCGGCCGAACGCCCGCCACCATGCGAGCGCGTCGTCGATCTGCTCTGCGGATTCGAAGCTGGCAAACGCCGGTGACGGCAGGCCCAGCTCGGCAGCCACGCTCCGGGTGAACGCCTTGTCCCACTCCAGCTGCGCGGCCGCCCGGGTGGGGCCGAACGCAGTGACGCCGGCGGCGGTGAGGGCATCGACGAGGCCGGCCGCCAAGGCGACTTCGGGGCCGACGATGACGAGGTCGATCTCGTTCTCCACTGCGAACGTGACGAGGGCGGGCACGTCGTCGGCGGCGATGGCCACCTGCTCGCCGGGCATGTCCGCGTTACCGGGCGCGGTGTGCAGCATGCCGCAGCGGGTGGAGCGGTGCACCGCCCAGGCAATCGCGTGCTCACGCGCTCCGCCGCCGACCACGAGCACGTCGACGGGCATGCTGCGACCGGAGAGATCGGCGAGGATCTCCGCCGGGTCGGGCAGGCCGATGTCCAGTTCGCTCACGCGAGGACACCCTCGAAGTTGAGCTTGCCGCCTTGCGCATCGGCGACCTCGATCGGGTAGAGCCCGGTGAAGCAGGCGTTGCAGTAGCCGGACTCGCGATCGATGGCCCGCATCATCCGGTCCAGCGACAAGAACGCCAGAGAGTCCGCACCGATCCGTTCGCGGATTTCGTCCACGGTCAGGTGGGCGGCGACGAGCTCGTTGTCGTGGCCCATGTCGACACCGAAGTGGCAGGCGTGGGTGATGGGCGGGCAGGTGATGCGCATGTGGACCTCGCTGGCGCCCGCCTTGCGCAGCAGTGCCACGAGCGGACCAGCGGTGGTGCCGCGCACGAGCGAGTCGTCGATGAGCACCACGCGCTTGCCGGCCAGGTTCGCGCCGAGGGCATTGAACTTCAGTGCCACACCACGCTCGCGCATCGCTTGCGTGGGCTCGATGAACGTGCGTCCGATGTAGCGGTTCTTGATCAGCCCGTCGTTGTAGGGCAGACCGCTGCGCCGGGAGTAACCGATCGCAGCGGGGATCGAGGAGTCGGGAACGGGCACCACGACTTCGGCCTCCGTGGGCCACTGGTCGGCCAGTTCCTCGCCGAGACGCTGGCGCACGTGGTGCACGTTGCGGCCGTCCCACTCGCTGTCCGGGCGGCTGAAATAGACGAACTCGAACGAGCAGTGGGCACCCTGCTGGGTGGGCGCCATTGCCTGGCGACGGTGGATGTCGGCGCCCATCAGGGTCACGATCTCGCCGGGGCGGACCTCGCTGATGTCATCGCAGCCGAGGGTCTGCAGCGCGCATGTCTCCGACGCAACGGTCCAGCCGCCGCGCGGCAGCCGGCCGACCGACAGCGGTCGAAAGCCCCACGGGTCGCGCACGGCGAGGACGCGGTCGTTGGCGAGGATCACCATCGAGTAGGCGCCCTTCCACGCGGGCATCGTGCGCTCGATGCGCTCCTCCCA
>JAYTSB010000126.1:0-2715 GCA_043745825.1 Actinomycetota bacterium
CCGCTCCGGCCCCCGCACCGGCAGCGGCCCCCGCACCCGCCCCCGCACCCGCCCCCGCACCCAAGGCGGCCGGCGAGGGTGACGAGGTCGTGGCCCTCAGCAAGATCCGCAAGCTCACCGGGGCCCACATGGTGATGAGCCTGGACGTCACGCCGCACGCGCTCAGCGTCGTCGAGGTCGACTTCGCCAACGTCGATGCCACCCGCAGCGCAGTGAAGTCCGACTGGAAGGCGAGCGAGGGCTTCAGCCTCACCTACCTCAGCTTCATCGCTCGCGCCGTGGTCGATGCGCTGCGCGAGTTCCCGCACCTCAACGCCTCCGTCAGCGGCGACGACCTGATCGTGCACAACTTCGTCGACCTCGGGTTCGCCGTCGACCTCAACTACACCGGCCTGCTCGTGCCGGTGGTGCGCAGCGCCGAGACCAAGCGCCTCCGTGCCATCGCTCGTGAGATCAACGATCTCGCCGGCCGGGCCAAGGCGCGCAAGCTCAGCCCGGACGAGATCTCCGGTGGCACGTTCACCATCAGCAACAACGGCTCTGCCGGCAGCGTGCTGACGATGGCGATCATCAACCAGCCCCAGGTGGCGATCCTGTCCACCGATGCCATCGTGCGCAAGCCGGTCGTGGTCGACCTGCCCGACGGTGGCGAGGCGATCGCCATCCACCCGGTGGGCAACCTGGCCATGAGCTGGGACCACCGCGCCTTCGACGGTGCGTACGCGGCGGGATTCCTCGTACGCGTCAAGGAGTTTCTGGAGACGCGCGACTGGGGCGCCGAACTCTGATGCGGGTGGCGTGATGTTGCACGTGCGGTGGCTCGGCCGTGTGCCGTATCTCGAGGCACTGGCGATCCAGGAGGCACTGTTCCGTCACGGCACGGAGAACCATCTGCTGCTGCTCGAGCATCGTCACGTCTTCACCCACGGTCCGCGCGCAGACCTCGACATGAACGTGCTCGTCGACCCCGCATCCGTCGGCGCCGAGCTGGTCAGCGTCAACCGCGGAGGAGATGTCACCTACCACGGTCCCGGCCAGCTCGTTGGCTACCCGATCGTGTCGCTGCCGCCCAAGCACGGGGGTCAGTTCGGCCCGCCGGACACCGTGGCCCATGTGCACAACGTGGAGCAGCTGATCATCGACGCCCTGGCCGAGCTCGGGCTCCCCAACGCCGGACGGCTCAACGACTACCCCGGTGTGTGGATGGATCCCCACGGCCCCGAGCCGCGCAAGATCTGCGCAATCGGTGTTCGCGTGTCGCGCGGTCGCACGATGCACGGCTTCGCGATCAACGTCACCACCGATCTGCGCTACCTGCGCCAGTACATCATCCCTTGCGGCATCGCTGACCGCCCCGTCACCTCGTTGGCCGAAGAAGGGCTCGATGTCTCGATGGCGCAGGTTGTGGACGTCGTTGCTCGGCTCGCGGCACAGCGTTGGGGGAGAGCGCTGGAGCGCCAGGACATTGCGTGGCACCAGCGACCGGAGGACCTCTCGGCGTTCTCGCGTGGCGAGGGTCCGGGCGAGTCAGTCCGCAGTGCCGCCGACCATGGTGTGGTCCGCGCTGAACCCGTGCGGCTGCTCGGGCGGCTTGCTCGCGCTGGGGTCACCGATTCCCTGGCGATCGCTGATCGTAAACCGGAGTGGCTGCGTCCCAAGGTGGTGCACGGACCGGGCGTGCTGTCGCTGAAGAAGACCGTGCGCGACCTCGGTCTCATCACGGTGTGCGAGGAAGCCGGCTGCCCGAACCTCAGCGACTGCTGGGCCGACGGCACGGCCACGTTCATGGTGCTCGGCGAGCGGTGCACCCGCGCCTGCGGGTTCTGTCTCGTGGACACCAGCAAGCCACTCATGCCGGATGCGGACGAACCGGGCCGCGTGGCCGAAGCGATCGTGCGGATGGACCTCGCCCACGCGGTGGTGACGATGGTGGCCCGCGACGACCTGGCCGACGGCGGGATGGCGCATGTGGCCGCGTGCGTCGAGGCCCTCCGCCTCGCCCGTCCGGCGACTCGGATCGAGACCCTGATCTCCGACGCAAAGGGTGATCCAGGGTCGTTGCAGCTGCTGTTCAACGCCCGACCCGACGTGATGAACCACAACATGGAGACCGTGCCCCGGCTGCAGCGGGCGGTGCGTCCGTCGGCCGGCTATGCGCGCAGCCTCGGCGTGCTGGCCGCAGCCAAGTTGGCCGGCCTCACGGTGAAGTCGGGTTTGATCGTGGGCATGGGCGAGACCGTCGACGAGGTCGACGGCGTGCTCGCCGATCTCGCCGGCATGGGCGTTGACATCGTCACCATCGGCCAGTACCTGCGGCCGACCACGAACCACCTCCCGGTGCAGCGCTGGGTGGAACCACACGAGTTCGAGCGGTGGAAGTCAGTCGGCGAAGCTCTCGGAATCGGCCATGTGGAGGCCAGCCCGCTGACCCGCAGCAGCTACCACGCCCGCCAGTCGGCCGACGCCGTGAGTGTGCACATCGGCTGACCCGCGGCCAGAATGATCAGATGCACACCGCTGGAGCCCCTGACCCGCACCCCACCGCTGTCTATGCCGACCGGATGTCTCGCGCCCGCGCGCAGATGGACGAGAAAGGCATCGACGTGCTGCTCCTGTCGTTGGGACTGGACCTGCCCTACATCACCGGCTACCACGCGATGCCGCTTGAGCGCCTGACGATGCTGGTCGTACCGCGCGAGGGCGAGGCGCAGCTGG
>JAYTSB010000127.1:0-1774 GCA_043745825.1 Actinomycetota bacterium
AGCGAATCTGTGGCAGGTCGAGATGCTGCCCCGCGAGACACTCATGGCAATCGCCGAGGAGACGTTGCGGTCACCGGAGGGACGGGTCGATCCGCTCAGCCTCACCGGTTACCGGCGGGTGCTCGAGATTGTGGACCGGATCGCGGACTCGCACCGGTTGCCGATCGACGCGCAGTTCGAAGTCCTCTCACACCAGGAGCTTGACGGGGCCACGTTGTCCGCCCGGCTGGACGTGCTCCGAGTGGACGCACTGGGCCGGGGCACGTCCGGCGAGATTGAGGACCATAAGACGGGTGGCGAGCTGCCATCCGCGAGCGCGCCCGCGATCACGGTGCAGCTCGAGAACTACGGCTGGCACGGGAGCCGCATGCATCCTCACGTCCTCGACTGGACGTTGACGACGCATTACGCGCCGTACGGGGTGCGCCGGACCGGGTACATGACGCGAGATCAGTTCGAGGACACGGAGGCGTTCCTGCGCGTCGAGATCGCACGCGTCCGGCTGGCGTACGAGCAAGCCGCCGAAGGCAGGCCGTTGAAGCCTTCGCCGGGATCGTGGTGCGCGATGTGCTCGGACCCGGACGGATGCCCATTGCCACCGTGGGCAAAGGACGCCGCGGCCCTTCGAACCGATGAGGATGCGCAGGCCGAGCTCGACGCGATCCTCGTGCATGACGTTCGCCAGCGCGCTCGCAAGAAGCGGATGCGAGCCTACCTCGAAGCGAAGGAGTTGGACGTGGTATCGACGGGTGACATGGAGATCGGGTTCCGGTCACCGTCGACCGGCGGCGATCCGAAGTTCGGAGTGCGCAGGGCGGGCCGGTCGTGAGCGGCAGGCTGCGCGACCCGATCCCGGTCGGACCGTTCCTATGGTGGTGCCACAGGCGCGAAACGCAGATCCGCGGGGACCATGAACCCTACCCGTCCCTCGGGGACGGCCGCTCGATGATGGGCCGCCTGTGCATGGAGCTCGGCTGGGATGAGGACACGGGCCGCCGCCGGTTGTTCCGCTGGTGCTTTGAGCGCCCGGACGGGCTCGTGGAGCGCTCGCAGGTGGAGGACGCGCTGTTTCACGCGGACGTGCTGTTCGAGTGGGTTTACCCGGATCTCGCGTTCGCGGATGAGTGCTGCGCGGCATGAGCGACACGCGCTTGCACTACATACCCGTGATCTGTAGTATGTAGTGCAAGGCATCCAACGAAGGGGGACGACAGCATGGACAGCACGATCTATAACACCCGGTACCTGCTACAGCCAGTCGGCGAGCAGGGCCGCTACGGCGTGCTCGACCAGCAGACCGGTCGGCTCGCACGCTTCCGTGCGGACGGCCGCTGGCGCTCATGGTCGAACGTCGGACGTGCCATCACGGGCGCTAACGCGCTCAACGGCCGCACGGTCTACCGTCTCGACTCGCCATGCTGAGCGGTCCGGTATTCAAGGACCGCTCGCCGGATCCGCCCGAGCCCGACGAGTGCCCGGACTGCGGCTCAGCGGTCATCGGGGATAAGCACGAGCGCACCGTCGACTGCTCCCAGTGCGGCTGGGGCGTCGGGTTTGATTGGGACGCGGAGGCTGAGGCTCGCGCCGAAGCTCGCGCCGACGCTTACGATGAGGAGTGCTACTGATGCCCGATTCAGAGATGGATCGTGCCTACCGTGAGGGCAGCGCACGAGCGCGTCGCGCCCGCGTCGCGCAGGACGCTTTGACGGCGCTCCGCGTCGACTTCGAGGACTGCCTGCGGGGCGACCGGTTCGACACGTTGCTGCGGATCACG
>JAYTSB010000128.1:0-4089 GCA_043745825.1 Actinomycetota bacterium
TGCGTTTCGGTACGCACAGGCGCGTGAGATCACCATCGGCTCGGCGCCTGTGTGGGCGATGCGCATCGGCTACACCGGCGAGCTCGGCTGGGAGCTCCACATTCCCACCGAGTACGCCGCGCATGTGTATGAGCTGCTGCAGGCCGCCGGTACGCCGTATGGCATCGCCGACGTCGGCTATCGCGCCGTCGACCGCCTGCGGATGGAGAAGGGCTACGTGTACTGGTCGACCGATGTCACTCCGGACACCACCCCGTGGGAGGCCGGCCTGGCCTGGCGCGTCGATCTCCGCAAGGGCGACTTCTGTGGGCGGGAGGCATTGGTGGCCCAGCAGGCCGAGGGCCCCACCCGCCGGCTGTGCACGTTCACGCTTGACCAGATGGCCTACCCCGTGAGCGGCGAGGCCATCATCGCTGACGGAGCCGTGGTCGGCTTCACGACCAGCGCCAACTTTGGGCACACCGTCGGCAAGCCGATCGCCTACGGCTACCTGCCGGTCGAGCTGACCGACCGCACCGACTTCGTCGTCGAGGTCTACGGCGAACCCATCCCCGCCACCCGCCACGACGGCCCGTTGTACGATCCGACCAATGCCCGCCTCCGTGCCTGATTGCGCCCCGCCGCCCCAGCTCCGTGCAGGTGTTTGCCCCCTCTGGGGCACTTTCGACTGCATACAGTTGCAAGCGCGGCGGGGATGATGGCTGATCTTGCAACCGCGTTCGCTCGAATCCCGCTGCTTGCCGGGGCCGACCCGGCGAGCGCGCAGCGGCTTGGCGGGCTGACGAACGTGAACCACCTCGTCGAGCACGAGGGCCAGCGTTTCGTGGTGCGGCTCCCGGGCGCCGGCACGTCGGAGTACATCGACCGCACCAACGAAGCGGTGGCGGCGCGCTCGGCAGCCGAGGCGGGGGTGAACGCCGAGGTCCTGTTCTTCGACGACGCCGACGGCTTGATGGTGACTCGCTACGTGGACGGCGCCGTCACGATGAACGCCGCTCGGTTTCGCAACCTGGACGCTGTCAGCCGGGCGGGCCGGGCGTTTCGCCGGTTGCACGACGGTGCCCGCCCGTTCGCCAACGATTTTGCGCTGTTCTCGATGATTGACGAGTACAAGTCGCTGCTGGCGAGCAAAGGTGCCACCCTGCCCGAGGGTTACGCCGAGGCCCAGCGCACCGCCGATGCCGTGCGTGCTGCCCTGCAGGCCGCCCCGGCGGCGCTCGTGCCGTCGCACTGTGACCCGCTGTGCGAGAACTTCCTCGACACCGGCAAGCGGATGTTCGTCATCGACTACGAGTACGCCGGCAACAATGATCCGATGTGGGACCTCGGCGACCTGTCCGTCGAGGGCGGCTTCGACGATGCGCAGGACGAAGCGCTGCTGGGCGCCTACTTCGACGGCGAACCGCCGCGCGATCAGGTTGCGCGGATGGTGGCGTACAAGGCGTTGTGCGACCTGCTGTGGACGCTGTGGGGCGTGATCCAACACGTCAACGCCAACCCGGCGGACGACTTCTGGGCCTACGCCACCGGCCGTTTCGAACGCTGCCGCACTCTCATGGCCGGTGACACCTTCGCCCACCACCTCGCCGACCTCTGAGCCGCCTGGTAGATCGCCGCACCCGAGTCCGGATCAGGCGGGGTGGGCGAAGGCCCAGTCGAGCAGGGCGGTGGCCGCAGCCAGGCGGGAGTCGTCCGTGGCTGCGCCGAGCACCGCAACGATGACTTGGCGGCCGTTGCGCGTCGCCGACCCGACCAGGCAGTACCCGGCGTCGGTGGTGTGGCCCGTCTTGACCCCATCGGCCCCTGGGTAGGTGGTCAACAGGCGGTTGGTGGACGAGAACGTCTGCCCGTGCAGCCGTGCCGTTGCCTTCCCGACGGCCTCGCGGAACACGTCGCTCTGCATCAGCACAGCCGCCAAGCCCACCACATCACGGGCCGAGGAGTGGGCACCGGCAGCATCGAGGCCGATCGGGTTGGCAGCGACCGTCGCACCCAAGCCGAGTTGCGCGGCTGCTGCGTTCATGCGCGCAACGAAGGCGTCCGTGGTGCCGCCGACGTCGATGGCCAGCGTGCGTGCAGCATCATTGGCACTGACGATCAGCATCGCCCGCATCAGGACGTCGCGCGGCAGCGTCTCGCCCTGATACAGCCCGATCGCCGACTCCGACGTATCCAGCTGCAGGGCCGGCACCGTCACGATCTGACCCAGATCGCCGGCTTGCAGGATGACGTAGGTGGTGAGCAACTTCATCACGCTGCCCACCGGCAGCGGGGTGTCGGCGTTGCCCGTTGCCATCCACGTGTGCGTCCCGACGTCGTACACGGCGTAGGCCTTGGCGTCGATGGCCGGCAGGTCCGTCGGCGCGGCCGCAGTCTCGCTGGATGGCGCCGTGATGGCGGGCAGCGAGGCTCCCGTCAGGACTGGGACCGTGGAAGTCGAGGCGGAGGCAACCGGGACCGTGGCGATCGAGGCGGCAGTTTCGGTCGGGGCCGATGGCGCGACCGCGGGAACGGCCGTCGCGCTGGTGGTGACGGCGGCGGTGTTGATGGTCGCGGCGGTGATGGTCGCCGTGATGGGCGTCGGCAGTGGTACATACCTGTTTGCACCACCGTCGTTGGACGCGAGAGCGATGCCGCCGACCACGACCGTGGAGGCGAGGATCGCCAGCAACGCCGGGCGCAGACCGGGGCGCGCCGATCGAGATGGTGATGCGGCGCCGACCATGCGGGCACCCACGGTAGACGCCAGCGCCCCACGGATCCCGGCACCCTCTCGGCACGGAGATGTAGGTCGATCAACTCTGCGGGTGAGGGCCGGCTCTACGGCACGACGTCGATGGACGCGGCCCCGAAGGCAACGCTGAACCGCTCACACCAGATCACGACTGACCGATAGCCGCTGAGGTCGGTCCCCGCGTCCACGACGTAGTTCTGGTCACCGATGTTTCCCTTCAGCTCACCGATGGGGATGCGGTCGTCGTACTGCCACGAGTCCGACGCCGGCTCGGGCGACAGCACCACGCGCAGGTCCGGACCATTGCTGGTGTCGAGGTCCTCGAAACGAACGACAAGCGAACCATCGGGCAGGGCGACGACGAGGGCGGTACCGGCGGTGTCGTGCTCACCGCTGATGAACGTCCCGGTCGAGACGATCACCGGTTGACCGGTGTCCTCGGCGCGCACCAACGCCACCGACAGGCTGTTCGCCGGAGCTGAAGCGATGTTGGGGGCCGAGGTGATGTTGGGGGCCGAGGTGGTGGGGGTCGTGGCGGTGGTGGAGATCGACGCAGTGGTGGAGATCGACGCAGTGGTGGGGATCGAGACGGTGGTGGTCGTCGACTCCGCGCTGGGCGAGGTGGCGGGACCCACCGAGTCCACCACCGGGGTGGACGCAATCACGGCGTCGAGACCGGCCAGCGATTCGTGCACTGTTTCGTCGATGAACGCGGCTTGCGGCTCGAAGTACACGAGGACGAACACGATCACCGCCGCCAAGGTTGCCGCGATGCCTGCTCCGATGAGCCGCCTGCGGCGGCGCCTGCCGGCCTGGATCAGTGATTCGTTGGGCGCTGTCATGTCCGACCAGTGTGCATCAGGCCCGGGATCGTGACGCGCTGAGCGCGATCTCTCCAAGCTGCGTCGGTCGCTGGTACGCACCCGGTAGCGGCGCAGTGCGGCCGGTACGGCGATCGCAAGGATGAGCAGGCAAGGAGATCCATGATGCCGCAACCGGGTGGTCCATCGGCCAGATGTGTTTGGTGACTGGGGCGAGTGGGTTGCCGAAAAGCTCGTGCACCGCCGCCACCAGCACGCTCACGGGGTTCCACGACGCCACCGGGTACTGGTTCTTCGTACATGGCACGACCAAGAAGAGCAGTACACTGTACGTCGTGCCAGCGAATTCTTCGAGAACGCCACGAACGCCGTCGAAGGCGACGGCCAAGCCCATGACAAGCCGCGATTCGGCGTTGGGCCGCGCAATTTCGACCAGTCGTTGCTGGCCGTGTCCACCCTGAAAGGCAGCATGGGCGACAAACTCGACCTGATCACCATGGTGGACGAATACGTCTTCGGTTACTGCATGCATCA
>JAYTSB010000129.1:0-7211 GCA_043745825.1 Actinomycetota bacterium
GCGCCCTCGTGACGGCGATGGAGCACAATCGGTATCCACTGCAGGCGCTGCTGTACACGGTGGCGCTGCATCGCTACCTGCGCTGGCGGCTGGCCGAACGATACGTGCCCGAACAGCACCTCGGTGGCACCGCGTACCTGTTCGTACGCGGCATGGTGGGCCCACAGACCCCGGTGTTCGACGGCGTGCCCCACGGGGTGTTCTCCTGGCGGCCGCCGGCGGCCGCGGTGATTGCGCTGGACGACCTCTTTGCAACCGGGGCGACCGGATGATCGAGGCATGGACTCGAGCCGGCGTGTTCGGCAGCGCCGAGCGACACGGGGCTAACGTGCTCAGCCGCGCCGACAACTCCGGCAACGAACTCGTCACCCTGGCCGCGGGCCTGGCGCTGTGGGCGCCGCTGCACGGTCATGCGTGCGTGGACCTGGCGTGCGTGCGCGACACCGTGTTGCACGAGATCGCTGCAGCCTCCGGCTATGGCGCCGACACCGGCTCGGTGGAGCGGGCCAGCGCACTGAGCTGGCCGTCGCTCGCCCAGTGGTTGGAGGCGCTGACCGACTCGCCGGTGTGCCGCACGGTGGTCGGCCACGAACGCGTGCCGGTACTGGACGCCCGACCACTCGTACTGCACGGCACGCTGCTCGCCACCCAGCGGCAGTGGGTGGACGAGTGCATCGTCGCCACCGACCTTCGTGACCGCGCCGAGGCTCCAGCCATTCCGTTGGACCCCAGTACGGTGGCTCTGCTCCAACGCCTGCTGCCCGACGGAGGTCACCAGTACGAGGCTGCACGGATCGCCGTGAGCTCGAGACTGGCCGTCATCGTCGGTGGTCCGGGCACCGGCAAGACGCACACCATCGCCCGGCTGTTGATGGCACTGCGCCACCAGGCGGCGATCGACGGGACCGTGCTGCGCATCGCCCTGGCTGCACCCACCGGCAAAGCTGCGGCGCGCATGGCCGAGGCCCTCGCCGCAGCCGAAGGCACCGGATCCCCTGCTGCCGAATTCCCTGCGGCCGAATTCCCTGCGGCCGAATTCCCTGCGGATGGCGCAACGGCAGAGGTGCGCCCCACCACCGTGCACCGACTGCTCGGAGCACGATGGCAACAGACCCGCTTCGCCCACGGCCCGGGTCGCCCCGTTGATGCCGATGTCGTGGTGATCGACGAAGCCTCAATGGTGGCACTGCCGCTGATGGCCCGACTCGTCGAGGCGCTCAGCCCCACGACCCGCCTCGTGCTGGTGGGCGATCCGGATCAGCTGGAGAGCATCGAGGTGGGCGCTGTGCTGGCCGACATCGTCGCGGCTGCGGCCACTGCGGGGTCACCGCTCAGCGGCAGCGTTGTGCGTCTCGATCGTCCGCACCGTCAGGCGGCCGGATCGCCCATCGGTCCGCTGGCCGACGCGATCCGCCAGGGCCGCGACGACGACGTCATCGCCCTACTGCGCGCCGGCGACCCCGGCGTGGAATTCCTGGACACCGCCCCATTCGGGCTGGCCGGCGCCGAGCACGCTGTGCGCGAGGCCGTACTGCCACCGCTACGCGCCGCCACGCAGGCCGCGCGCCAGGGTGAAGCAGTGTTGGCATTGGCCGAGTTCGCCTCGGTACGGGTGTTGTGCGCCCATCGCACCGGGCCATTCGGCGTGCAGCGCTGGAACCGAATGATCGAGTCGTGGCTAGGGGTCGAGGACCGCAACGGCGTGGCACGACCGCTCCTGGCGACGCGCAACGATCCACGGCTGCGCGTCGCCAACGGCGACACGGGCATCGTGGTGGCGACGGCTGAGGGCAACCGCGCCGCATTCGCCTCGGCGGATGGCGTCCGGCTGCTCGCCGCCGCGCAGTTGGACGCCGTGGAAACCGCCTACGCGATGACGGTGCACAAGAGCCAGGGCTCCGAGTACGTCACCGTGGTGCTCGTGCTGCCGCCCGCGACCTCACCGCTGATCGGTCGCGAACTGCTGTACACCGCCGTCACCCGCGCTTCGCACAATGTGGTCGTCGTGGGCGACGAAGCGGCGGTGCGTGCCTGCGTGCGCACACCTGGCCGCCGCGTCACCGGCCTTGCCAGCGCACTGGGTCCGATTGTCCGCTGAAGCGCCGACGCTCGGTGAGCCAGGCCACGGCCGTGGTGGCGTCCATTGGTTGGCCGAGCAGGTAGCCCTGGGCGCGGTCGCAGCCGAGGGCGCGCAGCATGTCGAGCTGCGTCGCGGTCTCCACGCCCTCGGCCACCACGGTCAGGCCAAGGGCACGAGCCAGGCCGACCACAACCTCCACCACGGCGCGATCGCGCTCCTCGCGCTCCATCGCTGCCACGAACGTGCGGTCAACCTTGATCGACGACAACGGGAAGCGACGGACGTGGGTGAGCGAGGCATGGCCGGTGCCGAAGTCATCGAGGCTGAGCGTCACGCCCGCGCGGTGCAGTTCTTCGAGCGTTTCTTCGGGTGTTGGGCAGCCGCGGGGCACCCGGCGCGACATCGTGGCCCGCTCGGTGATCTCCACCACCAGGCGGGACAGGTGCAGTCCGGTGGAACCTGCAATCTCGGCGAGGTGTGCGCAGAGCCCGGCGGTGGTGAGCTGCCCGATCGACAGATTGATGCTGAGTTCGAGGTCGAAGCCAATGGCGCGGAGGTCGCCGAGTGCGTGCCCGGCGGACAGCACCACGGCGTCGCCGAGTGCGGTGTCGAGACCGGCATCGTCGACGAGATCGATGAACATCCCCGGCCGCAACAGGCCACGTCGGGGATGCTGCCAGCGGGCCAGCGCCTCCATGCCCACCACGTCGCCGGTGCGCAGGTCGAAGACCGGTTGGAGGTGCGCCACCACCTCGCCCCGGCCGAGTCCGGCGGCGAGCTCGATCGCCAGGGTTCGTCGATCGCGCTGCGGACGACGGCGGTCCCGCGTGGGTGGATCGTCGGCGATCCCCGACCGCTCGGCTTTGGCGCCGTACATGTGGACATCGGCCGCCGACAGCAGGCCGGCCACGGTGGAGGACGCGTCGGACATGGCCACGCCGACGCTGGCACCGATGCGCACCGGCCCGACCTCCAGGAGGTAGGGCCGGCTGAGCTCGGCCTCGATCCGGTCGGCGAGGTCGAGGGCGCCGTCCCAATCCGTCATGTTGCACGCAATGGCGACGAACTCGTCACCACCGACCCTGGCGACCACATCACCGACCCGGACCAGCTCGGTGAGCCGCTCGGCCACCTGACGCAGCACAGCGTCGCCGATCTCGTGACCGTAGAGGTCGTTGATCTGCTTGAACCGGTCGAGGTCGATGTAGAGCACGGCGATGCACGGATCGCCGTGCAGCATGCCCTCGAGCCACTCGCGCAGCAAGCTGCGGTTGGCCAGGCCGGTCAGTGGGTCGTGCTTGGCGATGAACTCCAACTCGTGGCGCACCAGCTGCAGCTCGGTGATGTCCGAGCCCGTGGCGATGATGCCCTGCACCACCGGGTCGTCGCCGAGATCGACGAGTTCGAAGCGGACCGGACGGCTCTGCCCCGCAGCGAGCGTGCGCATTCGCAGCGCCACCGAGGCCGCGCGATCCGGACCGTGCAGCTGACCCAGTGCCTCGCTCAGCGTTTCCAGCGAGCCGGCCTCGACGAAGTTCGCGAGCGGGGCGCCGACCACCACCGACGGGTCGTGGCCGAGCAAACGGGTGAAGGCGGTGTTGACGCTGCCCACGACACCGCCACGGTCCAGCAGCATCGTGATCGACGGGGCGTGGTGCAACACCTGCTGCAACCGCGCTGCGTCGCCGCCGGCCACTTCCCACATCCGACGCTGGGTGATGTCGCGTGCGACGCACAGCAGGCCCTCCACACCGTCGTCGAGGAGATGGTTCGCGCCGACAACCTCCACCCAGTGCCAGTCGCCAACGGCATCGACGACGCGCAGCTCGACCGGCGTGCCGACGTCCTTGCCGAGCATCGAAACGATCGAGGACAGGGCAACGGCGATGTCATCGGGGTGGACGATGTCCATCACGGAACGACCGATCCATGCATCGAGTTGCCAGCCCAGGCGTTGCTCGCCACTGCGGTTCACATACAGGATGGACCCGTCCGGGCCCAACACGAACACGATGTCGGGCATACCCTCGAGCACGGCCTCGGGATCGATCCGCTCGCTGGAGGATCGCGCCGGCACAGACATCACACCGTTGTATCGGCGAATGTGCCGAAATGTTTACGCGGTCCCGGCAACCAGGGGGGCGTTCAGGCCATTGCCCATCAGGTCGACGAAGTTGTCGTGGTAGAAAGCTTGGCGGGCTGGGCCGAGTCGCTCCTCGGGCAGCCGGGCCAGCGACGCCTCGAAACGCTCCACCGGGCGGCGGCCACCCTCGACATGGGGGTAGTCGGAGGAGAACAGGCAGATGTCCTCGCCTGCCTGCTCCACGATCCAGGCCACATCCTCGGTGGGATACGGGGTGAAGCGCAACTGGCGGCGCACGTACTCGCTGGGACGCATCGACAAGTCACGGAGCCGCTCCTCGTGTCGAGCGAACGCGTCGAACGCGGCGTCCATCTGGCGCATCCACGATGGCACCCAGATGGCGCCCTGCTCGATCACGCCGACGCGCAGGTCCGGGAACCGTTCGAACACGCCATCGAAGATCATCGTCGCCAGCGTCTGCGCCGGCGGGCCGGGGATGCCCATGTAGTCCACCGACCGGAAGTTCTCGGCGCCACCGTGAAAGTCCGGCGGGATCGGCAGTCCGTTGACGAAGTAGTGCGGGTCGATCAGTGCACCGGTGCCGCCGACGTGGAACACGATGGGGATCCGGGCCTCGCTGGCCACGCGCCAGACGGCGTCAAGGCGCACGTGGCTGGGCGAGTGCATCGGCGGGCAACCCGAGGCAACAAGCAGGGCTGCGGCGCCCATCTCGAGCGCCTCCTCGGCAAGCTCGGGGGCCCGGTCGAGGTCGGCGAGCGGCACGTACAGCGTGGACAGCAGACGCGAGTCGACGGAGCAGAACTCGGCCATCGCCCGGTTGTGGGCGCGGGCCGCACCGATCGCGAACTCGAGGTCACCGCCGTGCTCCCAGTCGTACAGCCGGGAGTTGTGAAACGTGTTGAACACCAACTGGCTGGCAAAACCGAGCAGGTCGAGGGCTCGCGAGCGGTGCCCGGCAATGAACGAGCCGGTGGCCGCGAAGTTCTTGCGAAACATGATCTCCTCGGCCTCCATCGCCCGGTAGGCGTCCGAGTCGTGCTTGCGGCGCAGCCCGTCGAACGCCGAATCCAGGTCCTCACGCTGGGCCTCGGGGTCACCGGTCTGGCGCAGCTCGTTGCCGCTCTCGTACTCCAGCGCCTCGATCCGCTCGCGAATGCCCGGGTCGGCGTGGTCGCGCAACCAGCCCGGCGTCTCCATCACGTGCGCATCGGCATCGTGGACGACGAGGCCTGTGGAGTTGTAGCTCATGTGGACAGTGTTGCACCCTTGGTACGGTGGGTTCATGAGCGCAACGGTCGTCACCAGGATGCCCACCACCCTCGAACCGGACGACGATCACCCCTATCGCACGGGTGCCTGGCAGCCGAACTTCGTCGAGTACGACGCGGAGTTCGGCGCCACCGACCTTGAGGTCGAGGGCACCATTCCGAACGACCTCGCCGGCGTCTACCTGCGCAACACCGAGAATCCGGTGCACTCCTCCATCGGTCGGTACCACCCCTTCGACGGCGACGGGATGATCCACTCCATGCACTTCGCCGGTGGGCGGGCGAGCTATCGCAACCGGTTCGTACGCACTGCCGGCCTGGCCGCCGAGAACGCAGCCGGGCATGCGCTGTGGGCCGGTTTGGCCGAGTCGCCGGAGCGCTCGATTCGAACCGACGGTTGGGGCGCACGTACCCGCCTGAAGGACGCATCCAGCACAGACATCGTCGTCCACGCCGGCGTTGCCAAGTCGAGCTTCTACCAGTGCGGCGACCTGTATCGCATGGATCCGCGCACGCTTGCCGACCTCGGTCACGAGACCTGGGACGGCCGCTTCCCGGCCGAGGGGGTCTCGGCGCACACCAAGGTGGACGAACACACCGGGGAGATGCTGTTCTTCAACTACTCCACCACGGCGCCCTACATGCACTACGGCGTGGTCGATGCCACGAACACGCTCGTGCACTACACGCCGGTTCCGCTGCCCGGGCCCCGCCTGCCCCACGACATGGCGTTCACCGAGCACTTCGCGATCCTCAACGACTGCCCGATGTTCTGGGACCCCGGCCTGCTGGAGCGGGGCGTCCACGCCGTGCGCTACTTCCGCGACCTGCCCACCCGGTTCGCCGTCATCCCCCGCCGCGGCGGTGCGGACGATGTGCGCTGGTTCGAAGCCGACCCCACGTACGTTTTGCACTGGATCAACGCCTACGAGGATGGCGACGAGATCGTGCTCGACGGGTTCCACCAGACCCACCCGAGCCCGAGGTCCTCGCCCGACGACACCCTGTTCGAGCAGATGTTCCGCTTCCTCGATCTCTCCCGACTGGAGTCGCATCCGCACCGTTGGCGATTCAACCTGCGCACCGGCGCCACCACCGAGGAGCGGCTCGACGACCGCATCCTGGAGTTCGGGATGATCAACAACGCGATCGCCGGACTGCCCCACCGCTACTCGTACTCCGTTAGTGCGAAGCCGGGCTGGTTCCTGTTCAACGGTCTGACCAAGATCGACCACCACACCGGCGCAGTCGACGAGTACCACTTCCCCGAGGGCGTGTTCGCCAGCGAGTCCCCGATGGCACCGCGGGTGGGTGCCACCGGCGAGGACGACGGCTACCTGATGACCTTCACGACGGACATGAACGCGAGCCGGTCGGACTGCATGATCTTCTCCGCGCAGGACCTGCGCGGCGGACCCGTTGCGAGGATCCGCCTTCCGGAGCGGATCAGCAGCGGAACCCACAGTTGCTGGGCACCCGCTGCAGCCCTGCCTCGCTGATTCGCTGACGAGGTTGTCGGGCCCCGCTCGTCAGGAGATCCAGCCCTTGCCCTTGGCGATGGCCCAACAGCCGGGGATGATCACCACGGCGCTGCCGCACAGCAGGGCGATGCTCACCCTTCGGCCCTTGAAGAGGGCGGCGATGCCGGCGAAGAACAGGGCGACGGCGAGGAAGATCGAGGCCAGGTCCATGTTGTCGCCGCGGTCGTCCGTAGCCGCAGCGTCGTCGAACTGCTTCTGGGACAGATCGAAGTTGGTCT
>JAYTSB010000130.1:0-2659 GCA_043745825.1 Actinomycetota bacterium
GGGCAGCATCGAGCTCGGCGGCGTGGGGAATCGGCACCGTCAGCAAGACGCCACTGCTCGAGCGACTGCGCGCCGAGAAGATGGCCGCCACCTCTCGCGCAGATTCAACCCGATGCGGCACCGCCAGACCGGAGCTGCGTGTGTAGAACGCGGGGAACCAGTCGTGCTGCCAGCCGAGCACGGCCACCCCCACGGTCTCCAAGTACTCGAGTGTGCGCGCCAGATCGAGGAACGCCTTGGCGCCGGCACACACGGTGATCACCGGCTGGTGGGCAAGCGAATCGAGGTCGGCGGAGATGTCGCCGGTGATCTCCGCGCCCCGGTGCACCCCACCGATGCCACCGGTGGCGAAAACGTGCACGCCGCCCGCTGCAGCCAACGCCACCGACGCCGACACCGTGGTGGCTCCGAACGGCCAGCGCTGGCCGATGGCCACCGCAAGATCCCGTTCGGCCACCTTGCGTCCTGCGCCGAGGATGCGCTCGTGCTCGTGGGCCGCGAGGCCGACCCGAGCCACGCCATCCAACACTGCGGTCACGGCCGGCACGGCACCGCCTGCGCGAACGACGGCGATACACCGGTCGAGGGCCTCACCATCGAATGGCGCGGGCAGGCCGAGGTTGGAGAAGATGGTCGATTCCATCGCCACGACGGGGCGCCCGTCAGCGACAGCCGCGGCGACCTCAGCCGAAAGGACAGGGTGGAGCATCCCCCCAGTGTGCCCCGAACCGCCCTCCGTCAGGCGGGTGCGCCGGCCACGATGGCTGGATTGCTGGATGACACCACGCCGCCCTCTTCTTCATCGGTGATCGCCAGCAGGGACAAACGTCCCTTCACCGTGAACGGCTCAGTCCTGGGGGACGAGCCGAGCAGGCCGAGCGAGATCAGTGTGTCCTGGCCGTCGAGCTGGCCCCACAGCTGGTAGGTGCGGGACTCGTCCAGCCGGGGCAGGCTGCTGGCGAGGATGTAGCCGTGACCCTGGGGATCGATGATCGCATGCACCTTCAGCCCGGACGCCGACGTCAGCTGGGCCTGCACGGACTGCGGGTTGCTGAAGGCATCTTCGACCTCGGCACCGATGCCGGCGGACTTGGTGGTGCTGGTGTCCTCGGTGGAGACCCGCACCGCAACGACAGCGATCAGAGCCGCCGCGGCGGTGCCGACTGCCCACGAGCCAATGGTGCGCATCGGCGAGCGGCGCCGGGAGCTGCGCATCGGCAAGACGTGGCCGAGCTCTGACTCGGGCGCGTTCTCGCTGCCCTCCAGTCGGCCGGCGATCTGATCCCATAGACCCTCCGGGGCGTCCATACCGGACCAGGCCAGCATGGTGGCGACCTCGCGATACTCCTGCACCTCGACTCGGGCCCGGGGGTTGGCAAGCAGGTAGTCGTCCACGGAGCGACGCTCGTCGTCGTCCAGCGCATCGAGTGCATATGCACCGAGCAGCTCCTCGATGTCGAACGGGTTGGAAGACATCAGTGATCTCCCAACGTGATGCCGGCGTCCTGCAGGTTCGTCCGCAGGCGCTTCAACCCGACCCGAATCCGACTCTTCACGGTGCCTTCCGCTTCACCCAGTTGCTCGGCGACCTCTCGATAGGTCAGCCCGCCAAAGTATGCCATCTCGATTGCCGCCCGTTCTCCGTCATGCAGTTCTGCCAGTGCTTCGCGGACCTGCGAGGCGAGGGTGAGATCCCACACCTCACGGTCGAGGTCATAGCCGGCGTCCGCCGTCTGATGGGCGTCACGATCCTCACGCCGCCGGCGCGACGTGTTGGACCGCAACGAGTCGACCGAACGGCCGTGGGTGTGCGCAAGCAGAAAGCTGCGCAGCGACCCGCGATCGGGATCGAACCGGTCTGGCTCGTTCCACAACCGGAGGAACACCTCTTGGACGATCTCCTCGGCCTGGGCGTGGTCCAGCAGCAGCCGCTTCGCCAAGCCGAACACGGCACCGGCATGGCGACGATAGGCCTCGGCGAGGGCGGCCTGCTTGTACCGCCCGATGGCGACGACGAGCGACGCATCCGAGGCGGTGGTGAAATCATCTCGCACGATACTTGTACGGAGTGAGGGGTCGTCCGGATGAACTTCGGCCGGTGGCTGCAGCTCGTCGCTCACGAGCGGACCTGCCCCGCAGCGTCGACGCACGAGTGACGGACGAATCGGGAAACCGCCTCGATGTGCGAGGTGTTCGGGAACGCATCGATCACTTCGGTCCCTCGGTGTTCGTAACCGTGTTCGCTCAGCAGGAGCGTGTCACGGGCAAGCGAGCCCGTGTCGCAGCTGACGAGCACCAGCACCGGTGCGCTGGTCGCGGCGAGCACGCCTGCTGCGATCTTGTCGAGCCCGCTGCGCGCCGGGTCGGCGATGACGAGGTCGGCGGGAAACGGCTCCCAGTCCTCGACCCGCCCTTCAACCACCGTTGCCTTGCGGCCGGCAAGGTTGACGCGCGCGTCGGCACAGGCCGTGGCCGAGCCCTCGATCAGCACGAGGTCGGCCGCGTCGGCGGCCGATGTGCACGCGAACAGGCCGACGCCGCCATAGGCGTCGATGACCCGAGCGCTGGGCATGTCAACGTCCGCTGTCGCGCGGTTGACGGCCGACACCAGCAATTCGGCGGCCGACGGGGACGACTGAAAGAAGGAATCGATCGACAC
>JAYTSB010000131.1:0-3588 GCA_043745825.1 Actinomycetota bacterium
ACCAAGTACGTCACGTACCTCAACAACCGCCATGCCGACGTGCTCCGCGGCGCCAACGGTCGCAAGGTGTACGACTACGACTACAGCTTCAACGGCTTCGCCGCGTACATGACCGGAACCGATGCCGCCGCGCTGGCGAAGCGCACAGATGTTGCCAGCGTCACTGCTGACGAGATCCGCAAGATCGACACGTCCTCCACACCGAGGTTCCTCGGCCTGTCCGATCAGGGAGGGTTGTGGGACCAGCTCGGCGGCGTCGGCAAAGCCGGCGAGGGCGTGGTGGTCGGCATCGTCGACAGTGGCATCTGGCCGGAGAGCGCCTCGTTCTCCGACCGCGACGCCAACGGCAAGCTGGTCTACCAGCAGATTCCGGGCTACCACGGCAAGTGCGTCCCGGGTGAGCAGTTCCCCGCGTCGAAGTGCAATCAGAAGCTGACGACGGCGCAGTGGTACGGGGCCGGCTTCGGCGGCAAGGCGGGCGTCAAGGCGACCTTCCCGTACGAGTACTGGTCCGCCCGTGGTGCTGGTGCCCATGGCACCCACACCGCCAGCACGGCTGCCGGCAACAACGGCGTACACGCCATCGTCGACGGCGTCGACCTCGGCACCATCAGCGGCATGGCACCGCACGCCCAGGTCGCCGTCTACAAGGTGTGCTGGGGCTTCGATTCGGACAAAGCGGCCGGCTGTGCCACGAGCGACTCGGTAGCGGCGATCGACCAAGCCACCGCCGACGGCGTCGACGTCATCAACTTCTCGATCAGCGGCAGCCTGACCAGCAACCTCGATCCAGTGGAGGTGGCCTTCTTCTTCGCCGCCCGGGCCGGCATCTTCGTGGCGGCCTCGGCCGGCAACAGCGGGCCATTTGCGTCCACCGTGGCGCACAACGATCCGTGGGTCACCACGGTGGCCGCCGGCACCCACGACCGCCAGTACGCCGCCACCGTCAAGCTCGGCAACGGCGCCATCTACAACGGCGTCGGCTTGGGCGCGGCAGTGCCATCCTCGCCGGTCATCCTGTCGACGAACGCGGCACTGACCGGTGCCGACACCACCAAGGCGCGGCTGTGCTACTCGAAGGCCGACAATGGCGGTGTCGCGGTGCTCGATCCCGCCAAGGTGGCCGGCAAGATCGTGGTCTGCGACCGCGGCGTCATCGCACGGGTGAACAAGAGCCTCGCTGTGAAGGACGCTGGTGGTGTCGGGATGATCCTGGCGAACACCTCACCGAACTCACTCAACGCGGATCTCCACTTCGTGCCGACCGTGCACGTCGACAACATCACCGGGGCGGCAATCAAGGCATACGTCACCGGCACTGCATCTCCCACCGCCACCCTCGGCCAAGGTACTCCGGTGAGCGGCGCGGTGGCTCCGGACGTGGCGTCGTTCTCGTCTCGCGGCCCAGCGCTGGCCGCGGCGGGTGATCTGCTGAAGCCGGACATCATGGCTCCGGGCGTGGACATCCTCGCCGCAATGTCGCCGGTGGACGGTGGTCGAGATTTCGACTTCCTCAGTGGGACGTCGATGTCCAGCCCGCACATCGCCGGCATCGCTGCGCTGATCATCCAAGCTCACCGTGACTGGTCGCCCGCCGCCGTGAAGTCGGCGATGATGACCAGCGCCAGCCAGACGCGAAGCAACGGCACCATGATTCCCGGTAACCCGTTCGACTTCGGCGCCGGTCAGGTGAAGCCGAACAGCGCCGTGGATCCGGGCCTCGTGTTCGACAGCGGTGCGGCGGACTGGATCGGGTTCCTGTGCGGCAGCGGCCAGCTCAGCATTCCAAGCTGCGCCACCCTCAGCATCGACCCGAGCGACATGAACTACGCGTCAATTGCTGTCGCTGCGCTGGCCGGCACGCAGACCGTGACCCGCACGGTGACCAACGTCGATGACGCCGCGGCCACGTATTCGGTAGCGGGCGCCGTGCCCGGCTTCACGGTGGAGATCACGCCGAAAACCTTCACCCTCGATCCGGGGGCTTCCCAGACGGTGTCGATCACCTTCACCACCGCCGGAGCGGCGTTTGATTTGTACGCCAACGGTTCGATGACGTTCACGGGAGGTGGCCACATCGTGCGGATGCCCGTGGTGCTGCGCCCGGTGGCAGTTGCGGCCCCCGTCGAGATCCAGGCGCCGCCCGCCGGCACGTCGTTCGACGTGCAGTTCGGCTACAGCGGGCCGTTCGGGACAACGGTGAGCGGTCTCGTACCGGCCACCACGACGACCGGCACCGTGCAGGACGATCCAGGCAACAACTTCACTCCGAATGGTCCGGGAACTGTCGCCATTCCTGTGACGATTGCCGCCGGGACGCAGCTCGCCCGCTTCCAGACATTCGATGCTGATGTTCTGGCCGACAGTGACCTCGACCTGTACGTCTACCGGGGCACCACTCTCGTGGGCGGTAGTGGCGGGGGTACCGCTGCGGAACGGGTCGACCTGGTCAATCCCGTCGCCGCGACGTACACGGTCTACGTGCACGGCTGGCAGACGGCGGGCGGGGCCGATTCGCCGTTCACCCTGTACTCGTGGCTCGTCAGCCCGGTCGATGCCGGCAACATGACCGTCACGGCCCCCAGCACCGCCGTCAGCGGGCAGAGCGGAACCGTGGCGCTGACGTTCACCGGCCTCGCCCCGAGCACGAAGTACCTCGGGATGGTCAATTACGTCAACGGTGCGACCAACCTGGGCAACACCATCATCCGCGTCGACAGCTGAATTGCGGTACCCACTGTGTGCAAGGAGCCGCCCCGGAAACGGGGCGGCTCCTGCGCCATGCTGGTGGGATGACCGAACCATCCGCAACGGGAACGCAGACGCTGCTCATCCGGGTGCTCGCCGCACAGCGCCAACACGTGTTGGGCATTGTCGAGGGACTCGATGACGACGCGCTCCGGCGCGCGGTGCTGCCCTCCGGCTGGACGTGTCTGGGGTTGGTGCAGCACCTCGCGCTCGACGTCGAGAGGTTCTGGTTCGGCGCCGTGATGGGCGGTGACCCGTCCACGATCACCGCACTCGCCGACACCGCCGATGCATGGCAGGTGGACCCAGCCAGCTCCCCTGCTTCGGTGCTCGACCTGTATCGGCGCACGATCGCGGACGCCGACGAAGTCATCGCCGCGACACCGCTGGACGCTGCGCCCCGCTGGTGGCCGGAGGATCAGTTCGGGACCTGGCGGGCGCACGACCTGGGTGAGGTCATGCTGCATGTCATCGCCGAGACCGCCTGCCACAGCGGGCACCTCGATGCTGCCCGGGAGATCATCGACGGCCGGCAGTGGTTCGTGATCGACGAGTGACCGCCTCTGGCCGACCTCAGCGGATCGTTTGGGCGATCTCCCACACGTGGCCGTCAGGATCGGCGAAGCAGGCCGTGCGCTGCCCCCAGGGGCGGTCCATGGGACCGTTGAGCAGCGTCACGCCGCGGCCGGTCGAGTTCGGCGCACGTTGCATCAGTGTCGTCGACCCAGATCGTGAACTGCGCCTGCGCGCCGGCGGAGCCAGCAGCCACTGCGGCAGGAGCGATGAGCGCGTGCGCCTCGGCACGAACCAGCAGATTGATGACCGTGTTCTCGAACTCTA
>JAYTSB010000132.1:0-7954 GCA_043745825.1 Actinomycetota bacterium
ATCGCGATCGCCGATCAGGCGCTGCTGCGCGGCACCGGTGCCCGTGGTCTGCGTTCGATCATCGAAGAGGTCCTGCTGAACACGATGTACGAGCTGCCGGGGCGCACCGATGTCGGCCGGGTCACCATCGACGAGGAAACCGTGCGCAACAAGGTCAACCCCACGTTGGTGCCTCGCGAGCCGGCCCGCACCACGCGGCCGCGTCGCGCCGCCAGCTGACCCTGGCATGATCCCACCTCAGCTCGAGGGCCGACGATGAACTACGAACAGGCACTCGCGCATCTCGACGCGCGCTCGACATACGAAAAGACCGGCACCATCACCGAGCCGTCGCTCGACACGATGGTGCGGCTGATGTCGGTGATGGGCGAGCCGCAGCACGCCTACCCGGTCATCCACGTCACGGGCACCAACGGCAAGGGCAGTGCGGCGCAGATGATCACCCGCCTGCTGATGGCCCACGGGCTGACGGTGGGGACATACTCCAGTCCGCACCTGGAGCGGATCAACGAGCGGATGACCTACAACTGCGAGCCGGTGAGCGACGAGGACTTCGCCGAGCAGCTCGGCGCGATCGCCGACCTGGAGGTGCTCGCCGGAGTGCGCCCCTCGTACTTCGAGCTCGTGACCGCAGCTGCGTTCCGTTGGTTCTCCGACCTCGCCATCGACGTCGCGGTGGTGGAGGTCGGCCTCCTTGGCCGCTGGGATGCAACCAACGTGGTGGAAGCCCAGGTGGCTGTCATCACCAACGTCGCCCTTGATCACACCGAGTTCGCCGGTCCGGACAAGACCGACATCGCTCGTGAGAAGGCCGGCATCATCAAACCCTCCAGCGCAGTGGTTCTGGGTGAGACCGATCCGGAGCTCGTGACGATCTTTCGCGCCGAGGGTGGTGCGGCGCTGCTGGAGCGGGGCCAGGACTTCGACATCTTGGAGAACAACCTCGCCGTGGGCGGCCGGATGTTGGATCTGCGCACGCCCACCACGGTGTACACGGATGTGTTCGTGCCACTGCACGGCCGTCATCAGGGCGACAACGCCGCCGTCGCGCTCACGGCGGTGGAGGCCTTCTTCGCTGCGCCGCTGACCGAAGACATCGTGGTGGAGGGTTTTGCCGAGTCGTTGATGCCGGGCCGGTTCGAGGTGCTCAACCATCTGCCCCTGGTGATCGTCGACGGCGCCCACAACCCTGCCGGCGCCGACACGTGCGCGCAGGTGTTCTTCGAGGACTTCCATCCGGAGGGACGGCGGATCCTTGTCGTTGGCTGCCTGCGCGGTCGCGATTCGGTGCAACTGCTCAGCGCGCTGCGCGCTGACGAGTACGACGTGGTCTACTGCTGCACTGCGCCGTCGCCTCGCGGCTTGCCAGCCGGCGAGCTTGCGGCGGCGGCGCGCGGCATCGGGTGCGACGACGTGACCGAGGTGGCGTCGGTCATCGGCGCATGTGAGCGGGCCTTTGAGACGGCGACCGTCGACGACGCGATCGTGATCACCGGCTCGCTCTACGTGGTGGGCGAGGCCCGTCCGTACATGCTTGCCCGGCGCATGGCCTGAGCTCTGGTCACAAGCGCAGGCTCGGAAGGCTGCCGAGCAGACTTCGGGTGCAGCCGTTCGGTGCCGATGACTCTCCCAGCGCTGGACCATCGACCACACCCGGTTGGGGCACCTGGCGTGTCACGTCGTCCCGACGTCACCGACCGAAGGAGCCCAGCCGGATGCAGCGTCGTACTGTCCTCGTCGCCAGGGTCGCAGCGGGCGTCGGTGCCAACGCGACTACCTGGGTTCGCTGATGGCGGACCACGACGACGAGCAGGCCCAGCGCCTGGCCCGCCTGGCATCGGGAGCCGATAGCGTTGCAGCCTATGTCTGACCGCACTCTTGTCCTGCTCAAGCCCGACGCCGTGGAGCGCAAACTCATCGGGGAGATCGTCTCGCGCTTCGAGGAGAAGAACCTCACGATCGCTGCGATGGAGCTACGCCGGCTCGACCAGGCCATCCTCGCCCGTCACTACGAGGAACACCAGGGCAAGGGCTTCTATGGCGAACTCGTCGAATTCATGTCTCGTGGCCCAGTGGTGGCCATGGTGGTGGAGGGCCCGGAGGACACCTGGGAGGTCGTGCGCAACATGATGGGCGCCACCAACCCACGCAAGGCTGCGCCCGGCACCATCCGCGGCGATCTGGGCATCTTGTTCACGGAGAACCTCGTTCATGGCAGCGATTCGCTGGACTCGGCCACTCGCGAAATCGGCATCTTCTTCCCCGACCTGGCCGCCGCTTCCTGAGATTCTGGGCTACGGCGCAACGGCTAAGATAGGCCGCAACGCCGCCAACGCTTCCTGAAGGGTTCAGCATGGCACGCAACAATCCGCTCGCGCTGGGTCGCGATCTCGCGATCGACCTCGGCACGGCCAACACGCTCATCTATGCACGTGGTCAAGGCATCGTCCTCAACGAACCGTCCGTCGTCGCGCTCAACGTGAACGACGGTCGCCCCGTCGCGGTCGGGCTCGAGGCCAAGCGCATGCTCGGCCGCACCCCCGGGCACATCAAGGTCGTTCGTCCGCTGAAAGACGGCGTCATCGCCGACTTCGACGTGTGCGAGAAGATGCTCCGCTACTTCATCCAGAAGGTGCATGCCAGCAAGTGGAGCAAGCCGCGCATGGTCATCTGCGTGCCATCGGGCATCACCGGCGTGGAGCAGCGCGCCGTCCAGGATGCGGCTGAGTTCGCCGGTGCGCGCAAGCCCGTGCACATCATCGAAGAGCCGATGGCGGCCGCCATCGGGGCTGACCTGCCCGTGCACGAGCCCAGCGGCAACATGATCGTGGACATCGGCGGTGGCACCACCGAGGTCGCCGTCATCTCCCTCGGCGGCATCGTCACCGCGCAGTCCGTGCGCGTCGCCGGTGACGAACTCGACGATGCGATCCTGCAGTTCTTGAAGAAGGAATTCTCCCTCGCCGTCGGTGAGCGCACCGCCGAGGAGATCAAACTGCACATGGGTTCGGCCTGGCCGCTCGACGAAGAGCTCACTGCCGACATTCGTGGCCGCGACCTGATCAGCGGCCTGCCCCGCACCCTGGAGATCACCACCGAGCAGGTGCGTGAGGCCATTGCCGAGCCGGTGGCGGCCATCGTCGACGCCGTCAAGACCACGCTCGACAAGACCCCGCCGGAACTTGCGGCCGACATCATGCAGCAGGGCATCTCCATCACCGGTGGTGGGGCATTGCTGGCCGGTCTCGACCAACGTCTCTCCCACGAGACGGGCATGCCCATCCACATCGCTGCCGAGCCGCTGTACAGCGTCGTCATCGGGTCCGGGCGGGCCCTGGAGAACATCGACGCGATGCGTGGGTTGCTGTCCCAGGGCGGCGACGAGTAGTCGCTCCACCCCCACATCGTGCCCGTCTACTCCGTCAATCGCCGCCGGGCGATCATTCTGCTGATCCTGTCGTCGGTGCTGCTGATCACCCTCGACCTCCGCGGCAACCCGCTGATCGACCGCACTCGGGCTGCCTTTGCCAACGTGCTCTCGCCGTTCGAGACGGCGGGCCGCGTCATTGCCAACCCGATCCGCAACGCCTGGCACGGGGCCACCGACTACGACGACCTGCAGCGTGAGAACGAAAGGCTGCGTGACCAGATCGCCCAGCAGCGTGGCGACGACCTCGCCGCGCGGGCCATCTACGGGGACTACCAGGAGCTGCTCGCCCAGGCCGGTCTGACGACCCGCTATCCGAACGTGACCGCCCGTGTGGTGGGTGGCGCACCGGGCAACTTCGAACAGACCATCGAGATCGACCGCGGCAGCTCCGACGGTATCCGGGTCGGTATGGCCGTGGTGAACCAGGGCGGCCTCGTCGGCAAGATCACCCAGGTGTACGACGACCGCAGCGTGGTGCTGCTCGTCACCGATGCGGACTACGCGATCGAGTGCAAGGTCTCCGGCGTCAACCCCACCGACAGCACGGGCGCTGCCACGGCCGAGTCCAGCACCACCTCCACGAGCACACAGGACACGACCCCCAGCGGTGAGAAGGTCAGCGACCTGTCCACCACCACCACCACCACCCCCACCACCACCACGACCGCGCCCACCACGACGACCGCGCTGGCGCAGGCCACGATCCCCGGCGAGACCACCACCACGTTGGTCCCGACGGTGACGTCGGTGGGGGAGACGACGACCACAGTGGTGCCGACCACCACAACCGCGCCCGTGCTGGTGGCCCGCGAGACCGGAGGATGCATCGGGCGCGGCTTTGGCCGCCTGCCGGCGATGCAGTACGTGACCGAGAATCCGGTCTTCGGCCCCATCGAAATCGGCGACGTGGTCACCACCACCGGTGGTTCCACCAGCCTCGCCCCGCCCGACCTCGTCATCGGCGAGGTCATCAACAAGGTGAAGCGTGCCGGCTCGGCCGGTCCTCTCCTGGAGATCCAACTCGGCGCCGACCTCGAGCACCTCAACTTCGTCCAAGTCGTGCTGTACGTGCCACCCTCCGAAGTCCCCGGCTGACGTGGAGACCCTCCTCCGGCGTCCCATACTCCGCATCGTCCCAGTGGGATTGATGTTGATCGCGCTGCAGCGCACCGCGTTCCAGAACGCGCACCCGTTCGGTGTTCGTCTGCAGATCGTGCTCGCCCTGTGTGTTGCGGCGGGGGTCCCCGGCGGTGCTGAGCGCGGCGCGTGGATGGGCTTCGTGCTCGGCGTGATGTTCGATCTCGCCAACGGTTCCCCGCTCGGCCAGCACGGCCTGGCCTACGGGTTGGCCGGCTTCGTCGCAGGCCTCGTCAACGCCGTCGCGGTCGACCCGCACTGGTGGTTGAAGCTGATCTTCGTGTCTCTCGGCGGAGCCGTGGGGGAGTTCACGGTGCCGGCGGTGCAAACATTCGTCAGCGACGGCGGGTGGCAGGGCCAGCGCCTCGGCCGCATCCTGCCGGTGATCGCGGTGAGCTGCGCGGTGCTGTCGTTGCTGTTCACGCGCCTCGGCGGATGGTGCTTGGCGATCCGCAAGAAGACGTGGAAGCCGAGGAACGAATGATGACACTCCGCACCAACGGTGGCCCGCGCCCTTTCCGCGCGCCACACCGACCACAATGGCGCCATGGCAGTTGACAAACGGGCCGCTCGCCTCGGCGCGCTCGCTCTCGTCTCGGTGATCCTGCTCGGCGCCGTCGGTGCCCGGCTGTGGTTCCTGCAGACCGTGCAGCGCCAGTCTCTGCAAGCCAAGGTGAACAGCGGGCAGACGCGCACCCAGGTGCTGCTCCCCGAACGCGGGCGGGTCTTCGACGTCAACGGTCGTATCCTCGCCGACAACCGGCGCATCCTCACGGTCACCATCGATCGCGCCGTCATCCGCCGTAGGTCGAACCGCACCGAGTTGTTCACCCGGCTGTCGGGCATTCTCAACGTACCCGTCGAGGAGATGGAGCGGCGCTGGCAAGACGACCAGTACAGCCAGTTCCTGCCATTGCCGGTGGCCGAGGACGTGTCCGAGGCAACGGTGCTGGAGATCGAGAGCCGCAGCGAGGACTACCCCGGTGTGCACGGTGACGAGGATTGGGGGCGCGTGTATCCGTACGCGCCGCTGGCCAGCCACGTCATCGGCTACATGGGACTGATCCTCGCCAGCCAGGAGGCGCAGTACAAGCAGCTCGGCTATCTCAACAACGAGACTGTCGGCCAGTTCGGCGTGGAGCTGAGCATGGAGCAGGTGTTGCACGGCAAGTCGGGCAAGGTCACCTACCAGGTGGACAGTGCCAACCGCGTGGTGCGCGAGATCAGCCGCATCGAGCCGGTGCCCGGCAAGGACGTGCAGCTCACCATCGACCTGAAGATGCAGCAGTATGCCGAACGGGTGCTGGAGACCGAGCTCAAGGCCCGCCGCCAACGCACCGACACCACGAAGATGGCTCGCAATCCAAAGGACAAGGACGGCAACCCCAAGTTCTTGGACGAGCCGTGGATCTACGACGAAACCGGCGAGCAGTACCTTCCCTACCCGGCCCCGGCCGGATCGCTGGTGGTGGAGAACTACGAGACCGGCCAGATCATGGCGATGGCCAGTTACCCCACCTTCGACAACCGCTGGTTCACCGTGGGGCTCACCAAGACCAAGTTCAAGCAGCTCTTCCCGGTGCCCGACCAGAACGACCCCAATCGCGCCGACAAGTCGATCCTCGTCAACCGGGCTATTCAGGGTCAGTACAACCTCGGCTCCACGTTCAAGCCGTTCACCGCATATGCCGGGATGATCGCAGGTTTGGTGACGCCCACCGAGGCATATGTGGACACGGGCAGCTATGTGCTGAACATCGACAAGTCGATCTGCAACTCGGGGGTGCGTTGCGAGTACTTCAACGCGATCAGCGCCGGCACCGGCAAGCCCAGCCAGTACGGCCCGGTCACTGTCGAGGACGCGCTCGCCGTCTCCAGCGACGCGTACTTCTACCGGATCGGTGAGCTGGCGTCCGAGAAAGAGCGCACTCTGCTGGGTGACGAGGTGCGACAGTTCGGATATGGCGGCAAGAGCGGCATCGATCTGCCGTACGAGTTCTCCGGGAGAATCCCGACGAGCGAGCTCAAAGCCGAGCTCATCAAGAAGGGCGTGCTGCTGAAGAGCGAGTCGCCGAGGCTGCTGGCAGGTGACAACGTGCAGCTCGCAATCGGTCAGGGTTTGCTCGCTGCGTCGCCGCTGCAGCTGGCGAACGCTTACTCCACGCTGGCCAACAGCGGTTTCCTGTACCGCCCGCACATCATCCGGGCGATCTACCAGGGTGGGGTGCCAACGGGCTACCCGGGCTACGGCGACTTCCGCACCGCAACCCTGATCGAATCCTTCGACAAGCCCGAAGTGGTGCATCAGATCGATTTGCCCCTCGATGTCAGCCTGCCGATCATCAGGGGCCTACAACGGGTGATTTACGGTCGTGGCGTGACAGATCCTGGTGGCTTTTACCACACGACCACGGGGGAGACGCTCTTTAAGGACTACCCGAGGGACGGCATTCCAATCGCCGGCAAGACCGGCACGGCCCAGGGTGCGGCGAGCAAGCCATGGTACGACTCGTCGGTGTTCGCAGCCTTCAGCACCGATGCCGCTCGGCCGTACACGGTCGTGTCGTACCTGGAGAAGGCCGGATATGGCGCGAAGGCCGCAGGGCCGGTGGTGAAGTGCGTGTTCGAGGCGCTGAGTGGCAGCGTCGCCATGGACGATGTGGTGTTGGCGGACCCGCTCGACCAGTCGTCGGTCCTGGCCGCGCCGCCGAACCTGCTCGCCGACGGTTCGTGCCTGGACAACCAGTACGACACACCGTCGATTCGCGACTGACCGAGATCGATGGCATTCTCCGTTCTCAACCGCCGGCCGGACAGCGGTCTCGGCAACGTTCGCTCGAGTCCCGGCGACCCAAGCCGCAACGTCGACTGGGTACTGCTGCTGGTGCAGGCCGCGCTCGTGGTCTGCGGCTGTCTGACGGTGTACTCGGCATCGCGCACGAAGGGCATCGACCTGCCCTACGGCTACCTGTTCGTCACCCGCCAGGTGGTGTTCGTGATCATTTCCATCGTTCTCATGCTCGGTGTGATGTCGCTCGACTACGCCTGGCTGCGCGAGCGGGCGCGCTTCTTCTATGGGCTCACCATCGTCTTGCTGATGCTCATCTTCCTGCTCGCCAAGGTGAGCAACGGCGCGCAGCTCAGCTTCGACGTCGGCCCGATCAAGCTGCAGCCGGCCGAGTTCGCGAAGGTCACCGTGATGTTCGCGCTCGCTGCATTCCTCAGCGAGGAGAACAGCGACTCGGTGAGCTACGAGCGCTTCGTCGGGGCCCTGTGGCTGGGAGGCATCCCCACTGTGCTGATCATCCTCCAGCCTGACCTCGGTTCGTCTTCGGTGCTGGTGGCGCTGATGATGGGCCTGCTGCTCGTGGCCGGAGCGAAGGCCAA
>JAYTSB010000133.1:0-2602 GCA_043745825.1 Actinomycetota bacterium
CGAATCGATGGAGCTGATCGAGGCAGATGCGCTCGCGCGAGACTGGGGCGATCGTCGCTTCGACGTCATTGTCGGCAACCCGCCGTTCCTCTCGCAGCTGGCCTCGGTCACCGCACGCGATGGCGGGTCACGGTTCGGCGGCGGCCCGTACGCGGATGCCGCCGCGGACTTCCTCGCCCTCGCCGCGCGGCTGGTCGACGACGGCGGCCACATCGGTTTGGTGCTGCCGACGTCACTGCTCACGGCCCGTGACGCGGCACCGATCCGCCACGTCGTGGCCGGTTCGCTGACCATGGAGTGGTTCTGGTCGGCTCAGGAGCCGTTGTTCGATGCGGCGGTACGCACCTGCGCCGTGGGCCTGCGCCGCGGCGAGCCGTTGCGCGCAGTGGCTCGTTTCGACGGCGTTGCGTTCGAGCCGATCACCGCCGTCGTCGCACCGGCGTCCACGCCGAACCACCACTGGGCCTGGCTGATCGCCGACTCGCACGGGCTGCCCACGGTGCCTGCGGTCGAGACGTGCGGTGTGCTCGCCGATCACGCGCTGGTCACCGCCAACTTCCGCGATCAGTACTACGGCCTCGTCGGGGCGGTGGAGGATCACGCGGACGGTCCACCGTTGATCACCACCGGGTTGATCGACGTCGGTGCCTGCCACTGGGGGAGCCGCCACACCCGGTTCGCCAAGCAACGGTTCGAGGCGCCACGGGTGGATCTGGGCCGGCTGGCGCCGTTCATGCAGCGCTGGGCCCAACGGTGCCTGGTGCCCAAGGTGCTGGTGGCCACCCAGACCCGTGTGCTGGAGGCCGTCGCGGATGAGACGGGCTCGTGGCTGCCGGCCGTGCCGGTGATCCGCGTGGTGCCGGGCGAAGCGGAGATGCTGTGGTCGATCGCTGCCGTGCTGACGTCGCCGACGGCCTCGTTGCTGATCGCCGCCCAGTCCGTCGGTAGCGGCCTGTCGGCAGACACGGTGCGAGTCAGCCAACGTACGCTCGGCGCACTTCCCTGGCCGGCGGGTGACGTCGCCGACGCCGTGGCAGCGCTTCGCGCGGGCGACCTCCTGGGGTGCGGCCGGCTCGTGGACCGCGCCTACGGCGTCGATGATGCAGCGCTGTCGCAGTGGTGGCTCGCGGGGGTTTCGAAGCCAGCGCGCAGCTGAAGTCAGACGCCGTCAGCGCGACCAGGGTGCGTACGGAGACACGGCTCCGTCGCCACCGGTGAGCACGTCGAAACCGGTGTCGGTCACGAGGATGGTGTGCTCGTACTGCGCAGTGCGCTTGCCATCGGCGGTGACAGCCGTCCAGTCGTCGTCCCACATCCGGTGCTGCCACGTGCCGAGCGTGATCATCGGTTCGATCGTGAAGGTCATCCCCGGGCGCATGATGGTGGTGTTCCCACGTGGGTCGTAGTAGTGCAGGATCTGCACGTCGGTGTGGAACTGCTGACCGATGCCGTGGCCCACGAACGCCTTCACCACACCGAGCTGGTGCTTGCGGGCGTGGTCCTCGATGGCCTTGCCGATGTCGCTCACCGGGCGGTCGGGGCGCACGGCCTCGATGCCCTTCCACATGCATTCTTCGGTGACCGCGACGAGTCGACGGCTGGCGGGATCCGCGTCGCCCACGAAGAACGTCGCGTTCGTGTCTCCGTGTACTCCGCCGATGAACGCGGTGACATCGATGTTGACGATGTCCCCGTTGGCGAGCGGGCGGTCGTCCGGGATGCCATGGCAGATGACCTCGTTGACACTGGTGCACACGCTCTTGCGGTAGCCGTGGTAGTTGAGCGGGCTGGGGTAGGCGTTGCGGGCGATGGTGAGGTCGTGGACGTACACGTCGATCTCGTCGGTGGTGATGCCGGGGGCCACCATCTCGCCGGCCAACCGCAGGATCTCGGCGGCCACGTGTGAGGCGTGGCGCATGCTTTCGATGATCTCCGGCGACTTGACCCGCGGCTCGCTCCAGCGCTCCACCTTGCCGGTATCGGCGTACGAGGGGCGCTCGATCTGGGCAGGCACGGGCCGATAGGGGCTGATCACACCCGGCAGGACTCGGCCCTCGAGCGGCTTGTGGCAGCGCTTGTACTTGCGTCCGCTCCCGCACCAGCACGGATCGTTCGCCCGGGGCAGCGTCTGGGGTGGGGCCACGGCTGACATGGCTCCCATGCTACGGCGATCCGCCGTGTCGAGTTCTCGCGCCCGTCGACGTCGGGCACCGCGGCCCGGGTGAGGCGGAGGGTGAAGTCGCGGGTGAGGCGGCGGGTGAAGTCGCGGGTGAAGTGCGGGTGAGTTTCTCGATGCGCCCTTGCCAACCCAGATTCACCAAACCTAGGTTTCCGGAACTTCAGCGACCGGCAGCGGTCGACGGCAGGATCTTTTCCACATCGAGGTTGCTCGCAGCACCCAGGAGGCGGAACCTCTGGATGCATCGGAGTGCCCCGGCGTGGTCGAAAGGCGAAAGCACATGGCGGGGTACATCGTGGCGGACAACAGCACCGTGAACGCAGCACCGGGACCCGCTTCCCGGCGAGGATCGGCCTCGAGAACCGTGTCGAGCCCGCCACGAACGGCGGCCCCGATGCGCTCGCTGCCGTCTCCGGGCAAGCG
>JAYTSB010000134.1:0-9145 GCA_043745825.1 Actinomycetota bacterium
ACTCGTCGCAGCCCGCGACCTGGAGCATGTGGCGATGCTGTGGATCAGGATGGCGTACTCACTCGGCAACGGTCCGGGCATCGCCTTCACCCTGGCCCGCCGATGACCCCGCCCTCTGAGAACTCCGGCCCCTCCGAGAACACCGGCCCCTCCAAGGACACCGGCCCCATCGAAACCACCGGTCACCTAGAGTCGTCCAGCCGCGTCGAGGCCTTCAGCGACGGAGTGTTCGCGATTGCGATCACCCTGCTGGTGCTGGAGGTGAGGGTTCCAGAAGTGGAGCACGGCACCGGTCTAGCTCCCGAGATGCTGCGACTCTGGCCCTCATATGTCGCCTATGCGGTCAGCTTCCTCACCATCGGCATCATGTGGGTCAACCATCACGCTGCGTTCGAGCGGATCGCCCGCACCGACCGGGGACTGCTGTTCCGCAACCTGTTCCTGCTCGGCGCCGTCTCGTTCCTACCGTTTCCCACGGCTGTGCTGGCGCGCTACCTGCGCGACGGCGGCGCGAACGCTCGTACGGCTGCCATCGCCTACGGGCTGACGATGGCGGTGATCGGGATCGGGTTCACCTCACTGTGGCACCACCTCGGCCGGCATCCCGAACTCCTCGCGCGTCACGCAACCGCGGCCGGCGTACGCCGTGCGTTCATCCGCTCCGCCATCGGTCCGCTCGTGTACCTCATCGCCACCGGGGTCGCGGCGATTGCGCCGGTGGCCGCGCTCGCGATCTACGGCGGCGTGGCCGCCTACTTCGCGCTCACCCGCCATCGCCGTTGACCCTGCTCGACGGGTGGTTCACGCCTGCTGCGCACACTGGGCGTGGCGGAAGCATTGGGTGGTGTGATCGTTGACCAGGCCACACGCCTGCATGTACGCGTAGCAGATGGTGGTCCCGACGAAACCGAAGCCGAGGCGCTTCATCTGCTTGCTCATCCGGTCGCTCACCGCCGTGGAGGCGGGAACACCGGCCATGTCTGCCCACCGGTTCTGAATGGGCGAGCCATCGACGAAGCTCCACACGAACTCGACCGGATCGTCCAACTCCAGCCACGCCCGGGCGTTGCCGATCGTGCTCTCCACTTTGGCTCGATTGCGGACGATGCGCGGGTCGGCCAGGCAGCGGGCGACGTCGGCATCGGTGTAACCGGCGATGCGCTCGACATCGAACTGATCGAACACGTCGCGGTATCCCTGCTGGCGCAGCAGTACGGTGCGCCAGCTCAGCCCGGCCTGTGCGCCCTCGAGGGTGAGGAACTCGAACAGCGTGCGATCGTCGCGTTGGGGCACGCCCCATACCGTGTCGTGGTAGACGGTCATTGGGTCGTCCGGTCCGCTGTCACCCCAGCCGCAACGCACCCACGTGGTGCCTGCGTCACCCGGCTGTGCGGTCACTGCGGCTTGAAGGCCCAGGCCTCGATCTCCACGCCGGCCCCAGCAGCCGGTAACGCGGCAACCCCGACGGTGCTGCGTGCAGGGCGATGATCACCGAAGCCGGCGATGTACGACTCGTTGAACGTGGCAAAGGTGTCCATGTCGGTCAAGAAGCACAGGGTCTTGACGACGTCGTTCAGTGTGGCCCCCATCGTCGCCAGCTGGCCGACCAGGTTGGCCACGGCCTGCGTGGTCTGTGCGGCCACGCCGCCCTCCACCAGTACGCCGTCCCGCATGCCCAGCTGGCCGGAGACGATGATCCAGTCCCCGGCGCGAACGACAGGCGTGTAGGGACCGAGGGGCTTGGCTGGTGTCGACATGCCGCCATCGTACGGGCGCCGCGGGTGCCTCGACGACGGCGACGGATATCGTGGCGGGGTGACGTCCTTCGATCGCCGCCGGTTCTTGCTCGCTTCTGGAGGCCTCGTCCTCGCCGCCTGCGGCAGCTCATCTGGTAGCTCCACTGCCAAGGGGGGTTCCTCCGCCGAGGGCAGCTACGAGCTGGCGCCGCGCTTTGCGCGCGAGCTCATCGTGCCGGGCACGAGCCGGATGCCCTTCTCACTGGCCAAGGACGGCGCGCTGCTGTCGGACGGGCCCGAGGTGCTGACCGGCAAGATCGTCGATTCCGCCAACAAGGTGGTGATCCCCTCCATCTCGGCCAAGCGCCGCCAGGTCACCGACGGCATCGTCTACTGGGACTTCCACCCCACGCTGGACGCCCAGGGCATCTACACGTTGCTGATCGACGGCGGCACCGGCGACGGTGGCGCGATCTCCGTGAACAACCCGAATGACGTGCCCGTGCCGTATCCCGGCCAGCCGCTGCCGCCGTTCGACACGCCCACCACGTCGGTTCCCGCAGGCGTCGACCCGATCTGCACCCGCATCAAGGGTGGCCCCTGTCCGTTCCACGAGATCACCCTCACGGAGGCCCTCGCGAGCGGTAAGCCCGTCGCATACCTCATCGGCACACCCGCGCACTGCCAGTTCGGCACCTGCGCACCGGGCTTGGAGTTCCTGATCAACGCCAGCAAGCGCATCGGCGACAAGATGGCGTTCGTCCACGCCGAGGTGTACACCGACGAGACGGCCACGGTCACCACGCCCGCAGTCGACGCCTACAAGCTCACAGGCGAACCCGACCTCTGGATCGCCGACGCCAAGGGCACGATCGTGACACGCCTCGAGGGCGCATGGGACCAGACCGAGCTGGACGAGACGCTTGATGCCCTCGTGGCCTGATGGTCAGGCCTGAAACGGCTCAGCTGAAACTTTGGCCGCAGCCGCAGCTGCGTGTGGCGTTCGGGTTGATGATGTTGAAACCAGCCTGGTTCAGGCCGTCCTTGTAGTCCAAGGACGCACCCTCGAGCAGCTGTGCTGAGGCCGGATCGACAAGGACGCGCACGCCTTCACCGAAGGTGCCCTGCTCGTCGTCCGGGGCGATGTCACCGTCGAAGAACATCTCGTAGGAGAAGCCGCTGCAACCACCGGGACGGACGGCAACACGCAGGGCGAGATCGGTGGCGCCCTCGGCGGCCAGCAGTTCCTTGACCTTGCTTGCGGCGGTGTCAGTCAACGTGATCATGTGATCCTCCAGTGGAGATGCGTTTTTCGTGGGGGCTACCGTGATGAAACAGTTCCGGTCTGAACTCTATCGGCATTTGCGAATGGCGGGGGCAATCGGATACCGACGATCGCCAGGCACCCAGGGGTAAAATTCACCATGAGCGAGCCCACGCATGACATCCCGACTCGAGACCAGGTGCTCGAGCTGCTCCGTGCGGTCATCGACCCAGAGCTCGGCTCGGACATCGTCACCCTCGGCATGGTGCCCGACGTAGTCGTGTCACCGCCAGATTCGACCGGCGGCGTGGATGTGACGGTGTGGATCAAGCTCACCATTGGCGGCTGCCCGCTGCGGGGGCAGATCAAAAAGGACGTCGAGACCCGCGTCGCCCTGCACCCGGGCGTGCGCACCGTGCGCATCGAGTGGGGTGAGATGACCGCCGACGAGCGCAGCGAAGTCATGACCAAGGCTCGTTGGGCGGCGCGTGAGAACGCGGCCGACACCGAGGTGCCCACGTCCACCCGGATCCTCGCCATCGCCAGCGGCAAGGGTGGCGTCGGCAAGAGCAGCGTCACGGTGAACCTCGCGACGGCGCTTGCCTCACAGGGTCTCACCGTCGGCGTGCTCGATGCCGACATCTGGGGCTTCTCCGTACCCCGCCTCCTCGGTCTTTCGGACCGGCTGGAAGCCGTGCCCGTGGAGGGCTCCGACAAGCCCAAGATCATCCCGAACGTGCTGCGCGTCGGCACCGGTCAGCTGAAGGTGGTCAGCACCGGGTTCCTCGTCGGCGAGGACACAGCGCTGATGTGGCGAGGCCTGATGCTCACCAAGGCCGTCGAGCAGTTCTTGCGCGATGTCGCCTGGGGTGAGATGGACTACCTGCTCATCGACATGCCACCCGGTACGGGCGATGTCCAGATGGGCCTGGCCCGGATGCTGCCGCGCACCGATCTGATCATCGTCACCACCCCGGCACTCGCCGCGCAGAAGGTGGCGGCCCGCGCCGCTGACATGGCCAAGCGCAGCTTCCTGCGGGTGGCCGGCGTGATCGAGAACATGAGCGCGTTCACGTGCGAGCACGGTGAGTCATACGCTCTCTTCGGCGCAGGCGGCGGTCAAGCCCTCGCCGACGAGATCGGTGTACCCCTCTTGGGTCAGGTCCCGCTGGAACCATCCGTCGGTGCCGGCGGTGATGCCGGTGTGCCGGTGGCCATCGCCGCTGACCGTGGTCCGGCTGCAGCCGTGTTCCATGCGATCGCGCAGCGGATCATCGACGACATCGCCCCGCCCGTGAACATGGCCGGCTGCTCGGCTCGAATACTCGCCGCGGTGGCCGCCGCCTTCGACAAGGTCTGAGTCAGTCCCGTCCGAGTCCGCCCCGCCGAGCCGGCCATCGGTCACGGCTCAAGTTCGCCGCGTGCCTCGGTGGAATTGGCGTCGGTGATGTCGGTGCTGTGGCTGACGTCGATGGGGCCACCGTAGGTGGCCTTGATCACCCGCGTCCGGCCAAAGCCGCCGAGGCTCTTGCGACGCATCAGGAAGCCGCGAAAGATCGCGCGCGTCGGCGGGAGCAGCAACAGCAGGGCGAGCAGATCGCTCACGAAGCCGGGCGCGATCAGCAGCGCACCCGCGAGCAGCACGCACACGCCGTCGGCGATCTCCCGGGTGGGTGACTGGCCGGACTGCACCGCGGTGACGAACCGGTTCCACACCTTCATGCCCTCGCGCTTCACCAGCACCGAGCCAACCAGCGCAACCACGATCAGCAGACCGATGGTGTTCAACGCACCGATGGCCTGACCCGTCTTGATCAGGACGAACAGCTCGATGATGGGGGCGATGACGAAGACGACGAAGAGCATGATCAGCTGGCCCAGAACACCGTCTTGAGCTCGCTGTAGTGGTTCAGCGCCTCCATGGACAGCTCGCGGCCGAGGCCGCTCTGCTTGAAGCCGCCGAACGGCGTGCTGAACCGCACGGACGAGTTGCTGTTGATCGAGAGCGTGCCCGTGTCCACGCCACGGGCCATCCGCATGGCTCGGTTGGCGTCGCGAGTCCACACCGACCCGGACAGGCCGTAGTCGCTGTCGTTGGCGATGCGAATCGCGTCCTCTTCGGTGTCGAACGGAATGATCGCGGCCACCGGGCCGAAGATCTCCTCGCGGCCGAGGCGGGAGTCCGCGCCGGGGGCAACCACGTGACAGGGCATCCACCAACCGGCACCGGTTGGCGCGTCGCCGGTCCACAGCACGTCGGCGCCCTCGAGGAAACCCTGGACCTTGGCCTTGTGCGCCGCCGTCACCAACGGCCCCATGGCGGTGTCGTCACGCAGCGGATCGCCGACGGTGAAGGCCTTGGCCGCTTCGATGAAGCGATCGACGAAGCGGTCGTACGCCTGGCGCTGCACCAGCACCCGGCTGCGCGAGCAGCAGTCCTGGCCGGTGTTGTCGAACACCGCTCCGGGCGCCGACGCTGCTGCGGCCTCGAGGTCGGCGTCGGCGAACACGATGTTCGCGCTCTTGCCACCGAGCTCCAGCGTCACGCGCTTCACCTGGTCGGCGGCGCCTGCCATGATCCGCTTGCCCACCGCCGTGGAACCGGTGAAGCCAACCTTGCGCACCGTCGGGTTCTCGACGAACCGCCAGCCGACCTCGGCGCCGGTGCCCACGACCACGTTGAGCACGCCCTCGGGCAGCCCTGCCTCCAGGGCCAGCTCGCCAAGGCGGATCGTGGTCAGTGGGGTGAGCTCGGACGGCTTGATGACCACCGTGTTGCCGCACGCCAGCGCGGGGCCGACCTTCCACGAGGCGATCAGCAACGGGAAGTTCCACGGAGTGATCACGCCGACGACACCGAGCGGCTCGTGAAATGTCATCGTCACACCACCACCGACGGGGATGGTGGAGCCGGTGTGTTTGTCGATGCTGCCGGCGTAGTAGTGGAAGACCTCGGCTGCGGTGTTCGCGCACCAGCGGCTGTTGCCGATGGGCATGCCCATGTTCGCCGTCTCCAACTGAGCGAGCTCCTCGGCATGGGCCGCCACGGTGTCGGCAAATCGGCGCAGCAGCTTCACCCGGTCCGCCGGCGCCATCGCCCGCCACGTCGGCAATGCGGCGGCCGCGCTGGCAATGGCCGTGTCGGCCTCGGCGGCGGTGGCCAGTGGCTGGTCGAGGATGAGCGCCTCGTTGGCGGGATTGATCAGAGCAATCTTGTCGGACATCGGTGCCCAGGCTACTTGTGGCGGATTTCGAAATTTCGGGGACCGCTACCGTGACGGCATGAGCATCGATCGCCCGTCGGCCGGGGTGGTGGTCGACGAGGCCCTTGTGCGATCGTGAACGCGATGCACATACCGGCGCCCAGCGATGCGCCACGCAACCCGGTGCGCGGCGGAACGCATGCCGAGCGGCTCGACCGGATCACTGCGCGCATCATCGCCGTCGGCGAGAGTGTCCAGCTGCCCGACAGCGCAGACACCGCGCAATTGATCGAGCTGTGGCGCACGCTCGCCGCGGCGCCCGTGTACGACGGACCACCGTTGTGGCTGCACGGTGATCTGCACGCGCTGAACATGATCACCCGTGACGGCCGGCTCTGCGCAATGATCGACTTCGGCGACATCACCGCCGGTGACCCGGCGACCGATCTCGCCGTGGCGTGGATCCTGTTCGACCCGCCATCGCGCGTTCACTTCTGTGGCCTTGTGGACGTCGACGACGCCACCTGGACACGTGCGATGGCATGGGCGATGAGCTTCGCCATGATGCACCTCGGGGCCGGCGCCGAGGACGAGGCGATGGACCGGATGGGCCGGTTCACCCTCGCCCAAGTGCTGCATGATGTCGGCGAGCAACCCGCCTTCAGAGGCAGCAGGCCGTAGTGTGAGCCGCATGCTCGTATGGATGGATCTGGAGATGACGGGGCTGGATGCCACCAAAGACGTGATCGTGGAGATCGCGACAATCGTCACCGATGACGATCTCAACATCGTTGCCGAAGGCCCGGACCTGGTGATCCACCAGAGCGACGAGACCCTTGCGATCATGGACAAGTTCGTGGTGGACATGCACAGCAAGAGCGGGCTGCTCACCGCAATCAAGGCCAGCACTGTCAGCCTGGAGCAAGCGGGCGCGGCCACGCTGGCGTTCATCAAAGAGCACGTGCCCGTGCCGTCCACCGTGCCGCTGTGCGGCAACTCGATCGGCATGGATCGCCGCTTCCTCACCGCATACCTTCCGGAGATCGAGAACTGGCTGCACTATCGCAGCATCGACGTCTCCAGCGTGAAGGAGCTCGTGCGGCGCTGGTACCCACAGGTCAAGAACGACCTGCCCCACAAGGCGGGCTCGCACCGCGCCCTCGACGACATCCGCGCCAGCATCAACGAGCTGCAGTTCTACCGCGAGCGCGCGTTCTTGCCCATCGCCACGCCCGTCGAGCCGTGATTTCTCTCGCGGCCTGAGCCGGGTTCGTCAGGCTCGCCCCACAGCGCGGCGCCCCGATACCGTGAGTCCATGACCGATCAAGCCGCCCGCCCGCGCAAGCAGGAACAGGAGCCGGCATCCACTGAGATCACGGAAATGGCGCCCGGCGTGCTGCGCAGCCAACTGCCGATCTCGATGCCGGGACTCGGCCATGTGAACTGCTACTTCCTCGAGGACGACCGCGGCGTCGCCGTGGTGGACCCCGGTCTGCCGAGCAAGGACTCATACGTCGCGCTCGAGTCCCGCCTGAAGGCGGCCGGGTTCCCGCTGCAACGGGTGCACACGGTGATCGTCACGCACAGCCATCCCGACCACTTCGGTGGCGCCGGCTGGCTGCGTGCGCAGACCGGAGCCGACATCGTCACGCACCGCTCATTCCGCTTGATGTGGGACCCGACCGAACCGCCGGATGTCGACGTCGAGGACACCGCACAGCAGGACACCACCATGCCGAATACCGCCATGCCGGATGCGAGCCAGCTCGACGAGCCGCCGCTTCCGCACGCGCGTCGGTTCCCGTGGGAGGCCACGCCGTGGGGTGGGCCCGGCATCGACATGCCGCTACGGCGCAAGATGTGGTTCCGGGCGGCGCGCTCGTTCCCGCGCATGCGCAAGATGCCCGTTCCCACGGTGCGCCTGGCCGACGCGGAAACGATCTCGCTGGCCCGGCGGGATTGGGTAGCCGTGCACACGCCCGGGCACACCGACGATCACCTGTGCCTGTTCGATGCCACCGAGGGCTGCATGCTCTGCGGCGATCATGTGTTGCCCACCATCACACCGCACATCGGCGGCATGGGAACCACACGTGATCCGCTCGGTACGTTCTTCGACTCGCTCGACAAGGTGGCGTCCTACGGGCCGCAGGTGAAGATCGCCCTGCCCGCTCACGGCAATCCGTTCGGCGATCTCGCCGGACGGGCGGAGGAGATCAAGGTGCACCACGCCGGGCGGCTGCAGAAGCTGCGCGACACGTCGACCGACCTGGAACGGCCGGCATCGGTGATGGAGATGTCCACGCATCTGTTCTCGCCACGGGTGCAGGGGGCAATGGCCGACAGCGAGACGTTCGCCCACCTCGAGCACCTGCGCCTGGCCGGGGAGATGGAGCGGCGCGACAACGCGGGCGTCCTGGAGTACGTACTGCGCGACTGAGCGTTGCTGGGTGGGCCGATGCGGACTGGACCGATGCAGACTGGATCGGTGCAGACTGGGACGATGAGCAGTTCGTGGGCCTTCGTGCGTCAGATGATCTTCGCCACCGCCGAGCCGGTTGCCGACAGTGAGGCACTGCGCAGCGCGTACGGCCTGCCCGCCGGTTTCACCGATCCGATGCTCCTCGACTTCGGCATTGCGGATGAGACCATTCCCATCGGGCCCGAGCAGTACATCGAGTTGCTCAGCCCGGCCGGCCATGCCTCCCCGTTGCACGCCTGGCTGGACAAGCGTGGCGTCGGTGGTTACGGCGTGGCCGTGCAGGTGCCGGACATGACCGCCATCCGCGAGCGCGCCGTGGCCGCCGGCGTGTCCATCGTCATCGAGCAGGAGGCGCTGGGGCATCGCATCATGCAGCTCAACCCGCGCCGGATGGGCGTGCTGTTGGACCTCGACGAGGTGCCCGATCGAACTCGCTGGTTCTGGGACGACATCACGCCCG
>JAYTSB010000135.1:0-12459 GCA_043745825.1 Actinomycetota bacterium
GCAACATTGCCCTGGTCGCACACGTCGACCACGGTAAAACCACGCTCGTCGACGCGCTCTTGCGCGCCACCGGCACCTTCGCAGCCCACCAGGCGGTCGTCGACCGCGTGATGGACAACAACGACCAAGAGCGCGAGCGTGGTATCACCATCCTTGCCAAGGCTGCCTCCATCACGTGGAAGGGCGTCAAGATCAACCTGGTCGATACGCCCGGTCACGCCGACTTCGGTGGCGAAGTCGAGCGCGCCCTCACCATGGTGGATGGCGTGCTCCTGCTCGTCGACGCCGCGGAAGGCCCGCTGCCCCAGACCCGCTACGTGCTGCAGAAGGCGCTCGCCCTCGACCTGCCGGCCATCGTCATCATCAACAAGGTCGACCGCCAGGACGCACGTCCCGATGAGGTCCTCGACGAGGTCTACCAGTTGTTCATGGACCTCGATGCCGGCGACCACCACATCGACTTCGAGATCATCTCCGCCGTCGCCCGTGAGGGCCGTTCGATGGTCGGCATCGGGATGCCGGCGCCGGACGCCGATCTGTCGTCGCTGCTCGACACGATCCTCGAAAAGATCCCAGCGCCTCAGGGCGATTCCGATGCGCCACTGCAGGCCATGGTCACCACGCTGGACGCCAGCGAGTACCTCGGGCGGCTCGCCATCGGGCGCGTCGTGAACGGCACCATGCGTCGCGGCGACACCGTTGCGTTGCTGGAGGAGGAATTTGCCGAGGGGCAGCCGCCGCTGAAGCGCCGGCTCAGCCAGCTGATGGCATTCGAGGGCGTGAGCCGCAACGAAGTCCAGGAGCTGGGCGCCGGCGACCTGTTCGTGGTGGCCGGCTTCCCCGAGGTCGAGATCGGCGACACCATCGCGTCGGTCGATGACCCGGTGGCCCTGCCTCGCCTCAGCGTCGACGAACCCGTGCTGCGCATGACGTTCGGTGTCAACACCTCGCCGTTTGCGGGCAAGGACGGCAAGTACCTCACCAGCCGCCACCTCGTGGAGCGGCTGGAGAAGGAACTGCTCGGCAATGTGTCCATCAAACTGTTCGAAACCGGTTCGCCAGACATCATCGAAGTCGCCGGTCGGGGCGAGCTCCAGCTCGCCGTACTGATCGAGGCCATGCGCCGCGAGGGCTACGAGCTGCAGGTCAGCCGCCCCGAGGTGATCACCAAGGAAGTCAACGGCAAGCGTTTCGAGCCGCAAGAGCGCGGCGTCTGCGACGTGCCGGACGAGCATGTCGGCACCGTCACCCAGGAGCTCGCTCCTCGCAAGGGACGCATCACCGACCTGCGCGCCGGCGACGCAGGCCGCACCATCGTCACGTTCGAATGCCCGAGCCGCGGGCTGATCGGCTTTCGCTCGTTGCTGATGACCGCCACTCGCGGCACGGCGCTGTTGCACCAGCACCACCTCGGCTGGATGCAGTGGGCGGGCGAGATGCCCGATGCCCGTGGCGGCGCAATGGTGGCCGACCGCATCGGTCAGTCCACCGGTTATGCGCTCGACAAGCTGCAGCTCAGCGGCCAGTTCTTCATTGCCCCCGGCGAGCAGGTGTACGAAGGCATGGTCGTGGGGGAGTGTGCTCGCGAGGACGAGATGGTGGTCAACGCCGTGCGTCCGAAGGAGAAGAACAACATCCGCACCCACAGCCACGACGACGCTGTCAAGCTGCCGGCGCCGCGCATCCACACCCTGGAGACGGCCATCGAGTGGATCACCGACGACGAACTCGTCGAGGTGACCCCGAAGAACATCCGCATCCGCAAGAAGTATCTCGCCCTCGAGGACCGCCGCAAGGCGAACAAGAAGGTCAAGGTCTGATCCCCGGCGTTGTCCGGTCGAGAGACTCAGCGCTTGCGGACAGCGGGGTGGGGCAGCGGCGTGGAGCGCTGCTTCTCCAACTGCTTGACCAGCATCTCGTACACCCGTTGGCCGGTGAACTCGATGATCTCGTCGCGAAGGTAGCGATAGGTGGGCAGCGAGCCGCTGAAGGCATCGCTGCTCTCCGTGCACCACCAGTGGAACTCGGCGCCTCCCTCGCCCCAGTCGCGACGCTTCCACTCGCGCAGGGTGCTGGTGACGTGGCCGTGGGCATCGGTGTCTTCGTGCAGGCGCAGCGGGAGCTGCCAGCACACATCGGGCTTCCAATCGAGCGGGCGTTCGCCCACCGCGAGGGCGGCGCTGTGCAACGCGCATCCGGCCCCACCGGCGAAGCCCGGTCGGTTGAGAAAGATGCAGGCGCCGTCCACCACGCGGGTGACGGTGGTGCCGTCCTCCTCGGTAGCGGTCCAGCCGTCGGCGGTGCCGGTGGCGTGGAACTGCCACTGCTCCGGGGTGAGCCGGGCGGAGCTCTCCACCACCGTCTGCACGTCGGCGTCGTCGATGAAGTGCGCGCCGAAGCTGCAGCATCCCTGGTTCAGGGCCGTTGCGTCCTCCGTCAGCACGCCCTGGCAGCCGTTGCCCCAGATGCAGTGCCAGTTCGAGCGCAGGAACGTGACGTCGAAGACCCAGGTGCGCTGTTCATCGGGATCCTCGAAGCTGATGTACTCGTGCAGGTCGTCTGGTCGGGCCACGCCCCGAACGTAGCGGCACGGAGGCCCAGCCCACCGCACGGGTGCTCCGGAATCCCACCATGGCGCGTTGGGGGTGCCCGGTAGGCTGCAACGACATGAGCAAGCCGCCCACCACCGCCGATCAGCTACGCGACGCGTACACCGACTTCTTCGTCCAGCACGGACATTCGGCGGTGGCGTCAGCAAGCCTGATCCCGCACGATCCAACGGTGCTGTTCAGCGTGGCCGGCATGGTGCCGTTCAAGCCCTACTTCGTTGGCGACGAGACACCGCCGTTCAAGCGCGCCGTCACGGTGCAGAAGTGCGCCCGTGCTGGTGGGAAGCACAACGACCTCGATGATGTCGGCCGTACGAAGCGTCACCTCGTGTTCTTCGAGATGATGGGCAACTTCAGCTTCGGCGACTACTTCAAGTCCGACGCCATCCCGTGGAGCTGGGAGTTGGTGACCGAGACGTTCGGCCTGGACGGCGACCGGATCTGGATCACCGTGCACGACAGTGACGACGAGGCCGAGCAGATCTGGCACGACGTCGTCGGTGTGCCGATGGACCGCATCCAGCGCCTCGGCGACAAGGACAACTTCTGGCAGATGGGCGACACCGGTCCGTGCGGCCCGTGCAGTGAGCTGCACATCGACCGTGGCCCGGCGTTCGGCCCGGAGGGCGGCCCCCTGAACGATCCTCAGGGCGACCGTTTCATGGAGTTCTGGAACCTGGTCTTCATGCAGTTCAACCAGGCCCCCGATGGTTCACGCACGCCTCTGCCGAAGCCGTCCATCGACACCGGCGCCGGCCTTGAGCGCATCCTCGCTCTGGTGCAGGGCAAGGACAGCGTCTGGGAGACCGACGTGATGCAGCCGCTCATCGACCAGGCCGAGTCGGCCACGGGCAAGCTCTACGTGCCGGGCGACTACGACGACCGCAACAGCTTCAGCCTGCGCGTGTTGGCCGAGCATGCGCGCAGCAGCACGATGCTCGTCAACGACGGGGTGTTCCCCAGCAACGAGGGCCGCGGCTACGTGCTGCGCCGCATCATCCGCCGGGCCGTCCGCCATGCGTACCTGCTCGGCACCGAGAAGCTGGTGATGCCGGGCCTCGTCGAGACCGCGATCGAGGTCATGGGCAACGCCTACCCCGACGTGGTGAAGAACCGCGACTTCATCGTCGGTGTGCTGACCAAGGAAGAGGAGCGCTTCCGTCAGACCCTGAAAACCGGCCTCACGATCCTCGAGGACGAGCTCGCCGCCAAGGCCGGCGGTGTCGGCGTCTCCACGCTCGACGGCAGCACCGCCTTCCGCCTCCACGACACCTACGGCTTCCCGCTGGAGCTGACCGAGGAGATCGCCGGTGAGCGTGGCGTGGGCATCGACCGCGCGGGGTTCGACGTCGACATGGCCGAGCAGCGCCAGATGGCCAAGGCCAGCCGCAAGTCGAACAGCGGTGGCCAGGACCAGACCGAGGCGTATCGCGAGATCAACGAACAGTTCGGTATCACCGAGTTCCTCGGTTACGTGCAGAACGAGACCGAGAGCCGAGTGCTCGCCGTCGTACCGGTGGAGGAAGCCGCCGTCGATGGCGCGAGCGCGCTCGTCGAGATCTTCCTCGACCGCACGCCGTTCTACGCCGAGTCCGGTGGTCAGGTCGGCGACACCGGCACCATCACCACCAACACCGGCCGGGCCGAAGTGCTGGACACCACGTTCGCGCTGCCGGGTCTGCGCCGCCACACCGCGCGCATCACCCAGGGAACCATTGCCACGGGCCAGACTGCGGCCGCCCACATCGACATCACGCGCCGCGATGCGATCCGCCGCAATCACACCGGTACGCACGTGCTGCACCATGCGCTGCGCACCGTGCTCGGCCCGCACGTGAAGCAGGCGGGCTCGCTGGTCGGTCCGGACCGCCTCCGCTTCGACTTCAGCCACTACTCGGCGGTCACCGACGTCGAGATCGACCAGATCGAGGCGATCGCCAACCGTGAGGTGCTGGAGAACATGCCGGCGCGCGCGTACGAGACCACCAAGGACGAGGCCACTGCGCTCGGCGCGATCGCGTTCTTCGGCGACAAGTACGGCGACATCGTGCGTGTCCTCGAAGCGGGCAGCTCGGTGGAGCTCTGTGGTGGCACCCACGTCAAGGCGATGGGTGACATCGGCACCATCAAGATCGTCGGCGAAAGCAGCATCGGCTCGAACCTGCGTCGCATCGAGGCGGTCACCGGCTTCAACAGCGTGGCGTTGCTGCAACGTGACGAGCACGTGCTCACCGACGCAGCCCGACTCGTGGGGGTGCCGGCCAACGACCTGCTCGACGGGGTGCAACGCAAGCTCGACGAGATCAAGGGCCTGCAGGAGGAGATCAAGGCGCTGCGTGCCAAGGCTGCGTCCGGTCAGGCGTCCGAACTGGCCGCAACGGCCTCCGATGGAGTGCTCGTGAGCCGGGTCGACGGTCTCGCGCCGCAAGACCTGCGTGACCTCGCCCTCGCGATCCGCCAGCAGGCGGGTATCGAGGCCGTGGTGCTCGGTGGGATCACGCCCACGGGTGGCGCGAGCCTGGTGTCGGCGGTGACGCCGGCGTTCTCGGCTCGCAAGGGTGGGCAGGCCGGCGATCTGATCAAGGATGCGGCCAAAGCGGTCGGTGGGGGCGGCGGCGGCAAGGGCGACATCGCCACGGCCGGGGGCAAGAACCCCGACGGACTGGACGAAGCGCTGCGCCTGGCCCAGGCGGCGGCGGGAGCCTCCACCCCCGCGTGAGAGTTCTGGCCCTCGATCTCGGCAGCAAACGGGTCGGGGTGGCAGTGAGCGACCGCAGTGGCACCATCGCCACGCCGCTCACCGTGCTGGCGCGCAGCGGGCGCCCGAGGCTGGATCACGAGCGGATCAAAGCGCTCGTGGACGAGGAAGAGGCCGTGCTCGTGGTGGTGGGTCTGCCCGTGTCGATGGACGGTTCGATCGGCAAGGCGGCCCAGGCTGCCCTGCGCGAGGTGCAGGCGATGACTACCGTGGTCGGTGTGCCCGTGGAGACCTTCGACGAACGCCTCACGACCGTGACCGCCGACCGGATGTTGATGGAATTCGGCATGCGCGCTGAGGACCGCCGCAAGATCATCGACAAGGTGGCCGCAGCCGTGATCCTGCAGTCGTGGCTGGACCGACGCGCCGATCAACTGCAGCGGGACGTGTAATGGGGCGGGTCGATCCACTGATGCACCCGCGCTCGGCGGCCGACGTGTGGGAGCACGACGAGTGGGACGACGTCGATTTCGCCGAGGCTGCGGTGGTGGAGCCCAGCCCACCGCGCCGGCGGATCCTGAAGTGGTTCGTGTTCACGCTGGGGTCCCTCGGCATAGCGGGCGTGCTCGCCGCCGGCGCCGTCGGTTGGTGGTACATCCGCCAGGTCAACCCGTCCGGCGACCCGGCGGCCACCGTCAACTTCACCGTGAAGCCGACGGACACGTTGGACTCGGTGAGCGCGCGGCTGCAGGACGCAGGGGTCATCACCAACGCGCGGGTGTTCCGCTACTACGTCAAGAGCAAGGGCGGCCTCGTGCTGACACCCGGCTACTACGAGCTGCGTCCGCGAGACCACATGGGCAACCTGATGCGGGTCTTGAACACTCCGCCGGCCGCCACCTACAAACGCATCACCTTCCCCGAGGGCTTCACCGTCGCGCAGATGGGCAAGCGCGTTCAGCGAGACCTGCCTCCGATGACCGAGGCGGGCTTCATGACCGCAGCACAGTCACCCGAGCTGCACTCGTCGCTGCAGCCGATCGGCTCGACCAGCCTTGAGGGGTTGCTGTTCCCGGACACCTACCAGGTCGCCGGGAACGAGTCCGAGGCCCAGGTGATCCAGCGGATGATCAACCTGATGGAGCGCGTCGGCCGCCAGGAGGACATCGAGAAGGGTGCAGCGACGCTCGGCATCTCGCCCTACGAGGTGCTGATCGTCGCATCGATGATCGAGCGCGAGGCCAAGTTCGATGTCGACCGGCCCAAGATCGCCCGGGTCATCTACAACCGGCTGGCGTCGGGCATTCCGTTGCAGATCGATGCCACGCTCTACTACGGGCAGCCGGCGGACACGCCGTTTTCCACGCTCAAGGCCACGGACACGCCGTTCAACACCTATCTGCATGCCGGACTGCCGCCGACGCCGATTGCGAACCCCGGACGGGCATCGATCGAAGCGGCGCTGAGCCCCGCCGGACCCTTGTCCGTCGGCGATCCGCTGTGCCGTGGTCTGTCCGTCGGCTCCGACTGCCGTCTGCTGTTCTACGTGGTCTCGGATGCCGACGGGCACCACGTCTTCGCGGCCACCATCGAGCAACACGAAGCCAACGTGCAACGGGCGCGCGACGCCGGACTGCTCTCGTGATCACCGCCGCCACCCGGGTGGCGGGGGTGATCGGCAGCCCCGTGCGGCACAGCCTCAGCCCGGTGATCCACAACGCCGCCTTCGCCGCCGGCGGCCTGGACTGGGTGTTCGTTGCGTTCGAGGTCGTGCCGGGCGCTGCTGAGGCGGCCCTGGCCGGCATGCGGGCATTCGGCGTTGCCGGGTTGTCGGTGACGATGCCGCACAAGGACGACGTCGCAGCAGCGGTCGATGTGTTGGATCCCGCCGCGGCCGCACTCCACTCTGTGAACACCGTGGTGCTCCAACCTGACGGACGCCTGGCCGGGTACAGCACCGACGGTGCCGGCTTCGTGGCGTCGCTGGGTGACGCCGGGGTGGATCCGGCTGGCATGTCGGTCGCAGTGCTGGGTGCGGGTGGCGCCGCCCGATCCGTGATCGACGCGCTCGCGCGCGCGGGCGCGGCGAAGATCGCTGTGATCAACCGTTCGAGAGACCGGGCCGAGGTGGCTGCGGCTCTCGCGGCTGAGCGGGGCTGCGTGGGGTCGGCTGCGGACATCGGTGCTGCCGCCCTCGTGATCAACGCCACCTCGATCGGCATGGGTTCGCTCGACGTTCCGTGCGACCTCGGCCTGTTGCACGCCGGACAGGTGGTGGCCGACTTGGTCTATCACCCGCTCGAGACGGCGCTGCTGGCCGGTGCCCGTGCCGCGGGGGCCCACACGGTCGACGGGCTCGGGATGCTTGTGCACCAGGCCGCGCTGCAGCAGGAACTGTGGACCGGCGGGCGCCCGGATGCGGTGACGATGCGGGCTGCGGCCGAACAAGAACTCGCTGCTCGCGCCCGGTCGCACCGGTAGCCTGCGAGCGATGCTTCGTTACCTCACCGCCGGCGAATCTCATGGACAGGCGCTCGTCGTCATCGTCGAAGGGCTGCCCGCCGGTTTGGAGATCACCGTCGAGGAGGTCCAGGCGGAGATGGGGCGCCGTCGGCTCGGCTACGGTCGCGGTCCGCGTCAGCGGTTCGAAGCTGACGAGATCACCTTGATCGGCGGCATCCGTCACGGGCGCACGCTCGGTTCGCCGGTGGCCATCGAGATCAAGAACTCGGAGTGGTTCCGTAGCGACAGGTGGCACGAGGAGATGTCGCCCGCGCCAGGCGCCACCCAGGATCCGCTCACCCAGCCCCGTCCCGGCCACGCCGATCTCGCGGGTATGCAGAAGTACGGATTCACCGACGCACGCGACGTGCTGGAGCGGGCGAGCGCACGCGAGACGGCTGCCCGTGTGGCCGCCGGCGCACTGGCCAAGAAGCTGCTGGGCACGCTCGGTATCGACATCCTGTCGCACGTCATCCAGATGGGCCCGGCCCGGTCCAAGGCCGGGCAGCTTCCCACGATGGCCGACCTCGCTGCGATCGACGAGTCACCCGTTCGCTGCTTCGACCCATCCGCGGAGGAAGCCATGATCGACGAGATCAAGGCCGCAGCCAAGGATGGCGACTCCCTCGGTGGCATCGTCGAGGTGCTCGCCTATGGCGTGCCGGTGGGGATCGGCAGCCACGTGCACTGGGACCGCAAACTGGACGCGCTGCTCGCGCAGGCGGTGATGAGCATCCAGGCCGTCAAAGGCGTGGAGATCGGTGACGGGTTCGAGGTCGCCGGCCGCCGCGGCAGCGCAGCCCATGACGCGATCAGTTGGGACGCGGAGGCGGGAACGTACCGACGCGAGACCACGTTGGCCGGCGGCACAGAGGGTGGCATGACCACGGGGGAGGTGCTGGTGCTCCGGGCGGCGATGAAGCCGCTGGCCACGCTGAACCGGCCCACGCTGGGCACCGTCGATGTCGTCACCAAGCAAGAGACCGTCAGCTTCAAGGAACGCACCGACGTGACAGCCGTGCCGGCGATGGGCGTGGTGGCCGAGACGATGGTTGCCCTCGTGTTGGCCACCGAGGCCCAGCGCAAGTTCGGCGGCGATTCGGTGGAGGAGTTCGTCCGCAACGCGCGCGCCTTCGACGCCTCCTTGCGGTGAGCGTCCAGTGGTGAGCGTCCAGTGTTGAGCGACCAGTGGTGAGCGTCGTGGCCGGTCGGCACCTCGTGCTCGTCGGGCTGATGGGCTCCGGCAAGACCACCGTCGGACGTGCCCTGGCCCAGAGGCTGCGGCGCGAGCTGCTGGACTCCGACGCGATGATCGAGGCGCGAGAGGGCCGCACGGTGCGCGACATCTTCACAGCAGACGGGGAAGAAGCATTTCGTCGGATCGAGACCGAGGTCCTGCAGGAGGCGCTCGCCGCCGATGACAAGGCCGTCATCGCCGCCGCCGGTGGGGTGGTGCTGCGCGCCGAGAACCGCGTCGCACTGCGCACCAGCGGTGCTCGGGTGGTGTGGCTGCGTGCCGATCCGGCCACGCTGGTGGAGCGGGTGAGGGGCGGGGCACACCGGCCGCTGCTGGACGACGATCCGGAAGGGACGCTGCAGACCATGTACGAACAACGCGCCGACCTGTATCGCGAGGTGGCCGACGCCATCGTCACCGTGGACAACCGCTCCGTCAGCGATGTGGTGGAGGCGGTGCTGCGATGAGCCCAGATCCCACTGCCCGCCGCAACGTGAGTGTGGACCTCGGGGACCGCAGCTACGACGTGCTCGTCGGCCACGGCGTCCGCCACGAGCTGGCTGCACTGCTGCCGGCCAACGCCCGGCGAGCTGCGATCGTGACGCAGGAGGGCATTCCCTTCAGCATCGATCCGGGGCTGCCCCATGAGGTGTTCACGATCGGTCGGGGTGAGGAACACAAGTCGCTGAACACCATCGAGCGGCTGTGCGAGGGCTTCGCGGCGATGGGCATCACCCGCCATGACGTGATCATCGGGGTCGGTGGCGGCATGGTGACCGACGTCGCCGGGTTCGCGGCCGCCTCGTGGCACCGCGGCACTCCCGTTGTGCACGTGTCCACCACGTTGCTCGGCATGGTCGACGCTGCCATCGGCGGCAAGACGGGCGTCAACTTGCACGCCGGCAAGAACCTGGTCGGTGCGTTCTGGCAGCCGAGCGGCGTGTTGTGCGATCTCGACGCGCTCGCCACCCTGCCTCCTCGGGAGATGCGCTGCGGCCTGGGGGAGATGGCCAAGTACCACTTCCTCACCGGCGATGATCTGCTGGCGATGGATCTCGTCGACCGCGTCACACGCTGTGTGGAGATCAAGGCCGAGATCGTCGGGGCTGATGAGCGCGAGGGGGGAAGGCGGGCGCTGCTCAACTACGGCCACACGCTTGCGCATGCGTTGGAGATCGCCGGCGACTTCCGCCTGGCCCACGGGGAAGCGGTGGCCATCGGCCTGATCTACGCCGCCCACCTCGGTCGCGTGCTCGGCCGGATCGATGATGTGCGTGTGGCCGAGCACTACGCCGTGGTCCGCGATGCCTACGAACTGAACACGGTTCTGCCGGCGTCTGATCCCGACGACCTGCTTGCGCTGATGGGCCGCGACAAGAAGGCGCTGGACGGTTTGACCTTCGTGCTCGACGGTGACAACGGTGTCGAGGTCGTTTCCGGTGTCGAGCCGGCCGCTGTCCGTGAGGCCTTGTGGGCGATGGTCGCGGCTCAATCCTGACCGCTAAGGTTTTCATGAGCTGGACGTCATGTCGGCTGGTGGGCGAGAACAAGGGAATGCGTGTGGACGACGATCAGGCCATTGACAGTCGAGCCGGCAATGATCGAGCCGGTGACGTCATCAGCGCACCGACTCCCGGGTCGGGGTCGGTGTCACGGCGGACGATGCTGGCCCTCGGTGCCGCGGCACCACTCGCTGCCCAGCTCGGTCCGCTCGATCGTGCGCTGGCCTCAGCCCCCCGGCCAGCGGCTGGTTCGCTTCCGGCGGGTGCGTCAGCCTTCGTTTCCGTACCACCGTCGCGGTTGGCCGACACACGTCCCGAAAAAGGCGTCGGCGGTTACACCCGAATCGACGAGACCCGCATCCGCGTGCAGATTGCCGGCCGTGGCGGCGCGCCCGCCAACGCCACGGCGGCGGTGCTGAACGTCACTGCGGTCAACACCACGCTCGCCGGATTCGTCACGGCCTTCCCCGCGGGAGCGGCACTGCCGTTCGCCTCGAACGTGAACGTGGAGCGCGGCGGTCAGATCATCCCCAACCTCGTCACCGTGCTGCTCGGGGTGGACGGGGCGATCGACGTCTACACCCAGAACCCGGCGGATCTCATCGTCGACATCAACGGTGCCTACGTCCCCGTCGCCACCGCCGTTGCGGCCGGGCGCTTCGTGGCTCTGCCCACGGCTTTGCGTGCTATCGACACTCGCATCACGGGGACCAAGCTCGGCATCAGCGGCGTTCAGCGCGTCGACGTGTCGTCCGTCGTGCCAGCCGGTGCATCAGCCGTCGTCGTCAACCTCACTGCTACCGAGTCCAACGGCGCCGGCTTCTACACCGGCTACCCGGCCGGCGGCGCTCAGCCGGACTCGTCCAGCTTGAACACCGACGGGCCCAACCAAACCCGTGCGAACCAGGCGATCCTGCCGCTGGGCACAGTCGGCGCCGTGCGGGGCATCGACGTGTTCTCGTCGTCGGGCGGCCACCTCGTGGTCGATGTCGCGGGGTATTTCACCGGCACGGCTGACCCGGTGGGCACCGACGGTCTCTTCGTGCCCAACGCGCCGTACCGCACCCTCGACACCCGCACCGCCCCACAGTACGGGCGGCTGTACCCGGGCTGGATCGCCGAGTTCGACTACACCGGACGCGCGCTGTCGCAGGCGGTGGTGGTGAACCTCACCACCACCGACACCCGCGGCGCCGGGTTTTTCACCGGCTACCCGGCACGGACCGAGCGGCCGCTTGCGTCGAACCTGAACGCGTCGTACAAGCACCAGACCGTCGCCAACCATGCCATCCTGCGCACGTCCACGGCCGGGGTCGCCGTGTACACCCAGAGCGGTGGACACCTGATCGTCGATGTCGCCGGGTACTTCATGGGTGTTCCGGTGGCGGCCACGCTGCCCAGGCCGGTGAACGTCGTGCCGCCACCGCCACCACCGGCGCAGCCGCCGTACACCATCAGCATCCCCGGCCTCGGCAAGGTGTCCACGGTCTTCGAAGGCGTCGGCAAGAACATCGTCGATGCCGGCTACGTGGGGCACTGGCCGGGCACCGGCTTCGCCGGCGAACTCAGCCACATGGTGCTCTTCGCCCATCGCACCGAACACGGCGGCATGCTCCGGTACCTCAATCTGCTCGGACCGGGCCAGACCATCAGCCTCGCCGTGGCGGACGGCCGGGTCTTCACCTACGGCTTCTTCAGCCAGCACGTCGTGGGGAACACCGCTGCGGCCATCTACAACGCCGGTCTCGACGCTCCCTTGCCCAGCGTGTCGCTGGTCGCGTGCTCGAAGACGAACGGCCTGCCGACGGACATCCGCTACCGGCTGGTCGTGACCTTCACGCTCATCAACGTCGACGAGTGATCCGTCACGTTCATGTCGGGGCGGGTGGATCGAACGCCGGACCGTCGAAG
>JAYTSB010000136.1:0-3851 GCA_043745825.1 Actinomycetota bacterium
TTGCGCTCCGACAAGCTCGCCCGACAGGCAACCGCGTGGGAGACCGGAGCGGAGCGTGAGCCGTTGGTGCGCCGCAAACTCTCGGATCTGCCCGCCGGCTACACCGTGCTCCACGACCTCGTCCTGCCTGGCGAGAACGTGCGCCTCGATCACCTCGTGGTCAGTCCCGGCGGTCTGTACCTCGTGGACGCCAAGAAGTATTCGGGTCGGTTGATGTACAGCAAGAAGATGCTGTGGCACGGGCGGTTCCCAATCGTCGACAAGCTGGAGACGCTGAAGTGGGAGGCCGAGGCGCTGAGTGATGTGCTCGGCCAGGACGTCGTCCCGGTGATGTGCTTCGTCGATGCGGTGCTGCCGCAGCCGGTGGCCACCATCGGCAGCGTGATCGCCTGCCGCACTTCGGTGTTGCACACCATTGTGCGATCCACGCACGCGACGATGTCGGCCAATGAGGTCGCCCGGATCCTGGAGACAGCGCAGCGACTCAGCACGCCCAGGCGCACAGCCTCGGACACGCTCGACCCGCTGGCTGCGCTGGTGCGCGACACGGACCAGGCGCTGTCCAACGGCGAGACCGACGGCGAGATCAACGGCGAGATCAACGGCGACGGTTGGGAATCGTTCGACCGGCTGTTGGCGGGTGACGCGGGCGCCGACACGGGCGCCGACGCGGGCGGCGATTCGGGAGAACCCGCGGCGGCGGGCATGTTCGGTGGTACGTCCAGCGTGCCGGCGATCAGCACCATTCCACCGATCGGCCCCGATTCCTACGGCCGCCCCGAGCGTGAGCTACGCGAGCGCCGCTGGCCGCGCCGGCTGTTGTTCGTGAGCGCGGCCATCGTGGGCGTCGCAGTCGCCGCTGCCATCGTGTGGTCGGTGTCGCGCAAATCAGAACGCGGTGCGCTGGAGGCCGAGAAGAACCCGCCGACCACCACGGCCGCGGCCACCACCGTGCCCGACACTGTGGAGGTCACCACCACCACGGCGCTCGATCTCACCGCCGCCGGCTTCAGCGTGTATTGCCCCAGTCCCGGCGCCGGATGGTCGTTGCGGCCGGTGTGGCCCGGTGACGTCGACAACCTGGCCTGGTACGACTTCGCGTTCCAGGACTACGACGGCACGTGGAAGCAGTTCGCGCTGATGACATCGCCCGATACGACCTCGTACGTGCCCACAGCGATTCCACCCGCCAACGCGCGCACGGTGCGCATTCGTCAGGTGTTCGTCGACGGCACCATCGGCACGCCGCGCGTCAAGGTCTGGACCGCTCCCGACGCGCCCTGTTGAGTGCGCTGGTGGCTGGACCCTGGTCGCTGGTCGTCAGAGCTGGTCGAGGTGGATGTGGTGGGGGAACTCGAACAGCTGGGCGGGCAGGTTGTTGCGGGCCAGCGAGTGGTACGTGCGATGGGCGAACCACCACCGCCCATCGACACGCGCGAAGCGGTCGTGGTACACGCCGTAGATCTGTGACCAGTGCCCGTCCGGGGTCTGGCGGAGCTCGGTCATGTACATCCTCCCCCCGGCTCGGTCGGCGTCGCCGTCGACGCGCAACTCGATGCGAGTGCCGAGGATGTTGAACTGGAAGAACTCGAACTGCGAAAGCATCTGGCCGATGAACTCGCCGATCTCCACCGGCCCTGTGAATCGCCTGCTGTGATCGCGCAGATCGAGGTCCAGCACCATGTCGGCAGGGAAGACTTCGGGCAGCTCGTCGAAGCGGCGCCGGGACACGATGTCGGCGTACGCGTCCTGGAGCCGGCGGATCTCGATGTGATCGACCGCGTCCTCGAGGCGGCGCTGGTCCACGGCGACCCTCAGGTCGGCCGGGGCAGGGCGATGACCGGGCTGAGCCGGCTGGTCTTGTCGGCGTAGTCCTGGAAGCCGGGCATGCGCGGCTGGCCGCTCCTTGCGCCGGTGGTGGTGATGAGCACCATCGGGGCGCCCTCGAAGGGGCCACCCACCTGACCGGCGTTGGCCCGGAACTCGTCGACGATCTTGGCGTTGTAATCGTTCACGATGATTCGCTCCTGATCTTCTCTCTGTCACGTGTCCTGACGGTGCCTCCCACCCTATTCGCACGCGCCGGACTCGGGGCGGCGAGCACAGCGTTCCAGTCGACGGCAGCAGCCTCGTGCAGCGTGCGGACACCGCCACGCACGCCGAAGAGGTGCTTGTTCACCACGAGCCAGATGATGAGGGCGACGTTCACGACCAGCGCGAGCACGCGGACCACGGTGATGCTCTTGATCAACTCGTGGATCTCCAACGGCAAGAACCCGGTTGTGGCCAACACCGTCAGGTACTCGGCCCAGCGCCGCTCCCGCCACAGCCCGTAGGCCTCCGTCCACTCCACCGCGGCGTAGACCAGAGCGAGCGCGAGGAGCAGCTTGATGGTGCCCGGTTCGAGATCGAAGATCTTCTGCGCCTGGCGGGCGAGGAAGCCCCGGCTGGCCTGCTGACCCGTGTCGTCGAGTGGTCCGGAGAGCGTGTCGACGAGGTTGCGCGCCCAACGATGGATGTGGGCCAGGTTGGTCTCCAGCAGCAGCAGCGCGGCGGCGAGGATCGTGAACACGGTGGCGTGGGCGGCCTTGTTGATCGAGATCAGGCGCATCAGGATCGCCTCGTGCAACGGCTTGCCGCGGCGTGGCGTGGGCAGGTCCTCGATCGGTGGCAGGTCGGTCCACACGGCGGTGGCCGGATCCGGCGGGGCGTGCTCGATCCATGTGTCACAGCGCAGGCAACGCGCCAGCCGCCGTCCGTCTGCGAGCGTTGCGCCGAGTGCGGCGTCTTCGGGGCCGAGCACCAGGGCATCGGCGGCCGGGGCGACGTGGCCGCCCATCGAGCAGATCCACGTCTCCGGGTGCCAGTGCTGGGGCCACAATCGCACGCCGGCTCAGTTCTTGAGTGCGACGAGCACGACGACTGCGGTGATGAAGAACAGCGACAGTCCAACGACACCGAGCATCCACGCCCACCGCGGCCAGGGACTACGCACGCGCAGCCCGTCCGGTGCGGTACCGACGAGCGGTCCCAGCGCGTTCATCCACGCCTGCGCCACCACGGCTGGTCCGGTGGTGTCGTCGAGGTGGTCAGGCGTGCGCGCCGCGGTTCCGTCGGCCTTGGGCGTCAACGCCCGTGCGTCGCGCCGGCCAAGCGCGAAGCGGTACCGCTCGGTGCCGTGCCACACGTGCAGACCCATCACCGCGACCGACAACGAGTGAAGCTCGCGGACGGGTGCGTCGAGCACCACGTCGTGCCCGGAGGTGAACGTCAACCGGCCTCGGGCGAGCTGGAGCTGACCGGGCTTCATCGCCATCGTGAGTGGGATCGGCGGCAGCAGGTATGCATGCGACGAGACGACGGGAGAAGGCATCGTGGCGACGATAGCGGGGTGGCAAGATCGGGCAATGTACACCGACACGTATCCGGCCGACGACGTACCGGATGCGCTGAAGAGCGAGGCGGATTCTGTCGAGCTGGGCCTGCCGGTCGCCCCGACAGGGCGTACATTGACCAGATGAGCTCGCCCCAAGGATCGTCCTCCCGAGATGTCGCCACCGTAGAACGCTTGATCCCGGCGCCACCGGAGGCGATCTTCGATCTGCTCGCCGATCCCGCCCGGCACCAGGACATCGACGGCTCCGGAACCGTGCGGGCGTCCATGGCCGGTTCCGAGCGGTTGCACCTGGGATCCGTTTTCGGAATGAACATGAAGATGGGCTTCGGCTACACGATGCAGAACACCATCATCGAATTCGAGGAGAATCGGCGCATCGCCTGGCAGGCCCGACCCACCAACAAGGTGGTCGGCATGCTCGTGGGCGGTCGGATCTGGCGCTACGTCCTGGAAC
>JAYTSB010000137.1:0-1869 GCA_043745825.1 Actinomycetota bacterium
CGCGCTTGCTGTCACCTCTGGCACGCTCTGCTGGTCGTCGAGCTTCACGGCCGGGATGGTGATCGACCCCACACCGAGACCAACGGTGGTGGCACCGATTACGCCGGAACCGCAGTAGCCGTGGCCGACGATGTTCCCCTCGTCGTCGACATCGATGTAGGCACGCAGCTGATTGGCGAACCGAAAGCGGTCGTTCACACGCATGTCGTCAATGGCAGCCGGGACCTCGGCGCCGAGAGCGGCGGGTGGCGGCGGGTCGTGATGCGCCATCTTCATCCGGGTGGCGATCTTCCCCATGCCCTCCAACAGGTCGCTCGGTATCCACGACACGGTGGTGATGCTGCGCTCGATCCTCATGATGGTCTCCCTCGACTCAAACGGCTTGTCCTCGAAAGGTCCGCTCCAACAGCCTGCACTCGAACGGCCTCCCATCGAATCGTGCGCCGCCGAGCGGCGTACTGCCAGGGCGCAGACCGGCGTTTCAGGGGTGGTGCTGGCACCCCTGCGCACACACAGGCTCAGGCCCTCGCCCTCGCCCGCGGAATGGTGTTGAATCGTTCCCATGCGAGCAATCACGGTGTTCATCGCGGACGACAGTGTCTTCATCCGCGAAGGCGTGAGGGCGATGCTCTCGCGCCAACCGGACCTGGAGATCGTGGGCGAGGCCGAGGACCACGACAGCCTGGTTGCGGGCGCGGAGGCCGCGGCCCCCAATGTAGTGGTCAGCGACATCCGAATGCCGCCCAATTTCCACCGCGAGGGCATCGAGGCCTGCAAGCTGATTCGCAAGCGCCATCCGGGCACCGGCATCGTGATCCTCAGCCAGTACGACGATCCCGACTATGCAATCGCCCTTCTCTCCGAAGGCGCTGCCGGTTACGCATACCTGTTGAAAGACCGCATCGCCGAAGGCGACCAACTCGCCCGAGCCATCCGCGAGGTGGCCTCAGGCGGTTCGATGCTCGACCCCAGCGTGGTGAGTGCGCTGATGAACCCGGTTCGGCGAACTGGCGGACTGGACGCCGAGGACGATGCACTGCTGGAGATGGTTGCCGAAGGCAAGCCGATCAAGGCGATCGCGCTCGCGACACAGTCCACACCGGCTGCGGTCGAGGCGCGGGTAGAGGGATTGTTCCTGCGGTTGGCGGAGGGTGTCTCCGCCGGCACGGCCGGAGCACTCGACCGGCTCAAGCGGATGCATACCGCCATCACCACGCGCGAGGAGCAGGGCGAGTCGCTCTCGCGAATGCTGCCCGGTGGTGTCGCCGAGCGCATCCGAGCCCGGGGCGCTCACGCCGGCGACTCCGAGCAACTGAACCTCACCGTGCTGATGAGCGACATCCGCGGCTACACGACCATCAGCGAGCACACCGATCTGTCGGTGCTCGCGCAGCAACTCAACCGTCACCGAGCCGAGATGAACGGCGCCATCCTCACGGCTGGCGGCACGGTGATGCAGTACGTCGGCGACGCTGTCATGGCGGTGTTCGGCGCTCCCGAACCGACGACCGATCACGCCGACCGAGCGCTCGTGGCCGCCTACGCCATGCACGCCGCTCAAGCCGCCGTCAACGCACAGTGGTCGCTAGAGGGGCTGGAACCGTTTCCCCTGGGAATCGGTCTGTCCACCGGAGTCGTGGCCGCAGCACTGCTCGGTTCTGAGGAACGCCTGGAGTACACCGTGGTCGGCGACGCGGTGAACCTGTGCCAGCGGCTCCAGCAGTTTGCGGCCGACGGCGAGATCGTGGTCAGCGACGTCACGTGGGACCAACTCACCACCAAGCCCGAGGCAGAAGACCTGGGGCCGAATCTCGTAAAGGGCCGAACGACTCCCGTGCGGCCGTACAAGATCGCATCCATCAACCCGAT
>JAYTSB010000138.1:0-6494 GCA_043745825.1 Actinomycetota bacterium
GAAACGGCATCGTCGTCACCGGATCGTCGTTCGTCACCCAGGCAAATCCCTCGACCACTGACGTCCGCACCGATCCGGTCGCAGGCTTCCCGACCACGCTCGGCGGCAACTACGCCGTCATCAGCACCGGTCGCGCCAACTCGGTGATTCTGCCGAATGACAAACCGAACCTGTCCGGCGCGTTCGGGGTGCCCAGGTATCGCGGCACCTACGACGCGACGACGCTGAAGATCGACTTCACGGTCGCGGCGGGTTTCAACTGCTTGGCGTCGTTGAAGATGAAGTTCCTGTCGGAGGAGTACCCCGAGTTCGTCGGCAGTTCGTTCAACGACGCGGCCATCGTCGAGCTCGACAACAACGACTGGTCGCTGAGCGGCAACGATGTCGTCGCTCCGTCGAACATCGCGTTCTACGGCGCCGACCCGATCACCGTGAACACCACGGGCCCGGCCGCGGCGAGCCCCGCCAACTCGGTCGGCACCACGTTCGATGCGGCGACGCCCATCCTGTCGGCTCGGTCGCCGATCTCGCCAGGGGCCCACTCGCTGTACGTCACGATCTTCGACGTGTCGGACGACATCTACGACTCGACCGTGCTGCTCGACGACCTGAGCGTGGCGACGGTGAACGATCCCGCTGCGCAGTGCCCGCGGGGTGCGTTCTCCACCGAGGTCAATCCGCCGAATCGCTTCGTGCCGATCTCGCCGGCCCGCATCGTCGACTCCCGTTCGGGACTCGGCCTGCCGACGGCCGTCGCTGCCAACACCCCGACGCCCGTCCAGGCCACCGGAGTCGGTGGCGTGCCGGCGAACGGTGTCGCTGCGGTGGTGATCAACCTCACCGTCACCGGCACCCAGGGCATCGGCTACGTGAAGGTCACTCCGTCGGGCGGGACCAGTGACGTCTCCAGCCTCAACGTGGAATCGGTTGGGCAGACGCTGCCCAACCTGGTCACCGTGCCGGTCTCGCCCACCGGCATGATCGACGTGTTCAGCCAGAGCAAGACCGACGTCATCATCGACGTCTTCGGCTACTACACCGCCGCAGCTGCCGCCACCTCTGGTCGGTTCATCGCCGTCGATCCGAATCGCGTCCTGGACACTCGGCTCGCCCTCGGCGTGCCGACCACCACACCGGTGCCACCGGGTGGCGTGATCGACGTCCAGGTCACCTCGACGCCTGGCGTACCCAGCGGCGGCGTGTCGGCGTGGTGCTGAACCTGACCGCCACCGGTTCGACAGCAGCGGGCTACGTCACCGTCTGGCCCACCGGCCAGGCGCAGCCTTCCACGTCGAACATCAACCTGGTGCGCTCCAAGCAGACGATTGCCAACCAGGTCATCGTGCCGGTGGGCGCCAACGGGAGGGTGAGCATCTTCACCCAGAACGGCACCCATCTGATCGCCGACGTCGCCGGATACTTCACCGACGGATCGGCTCCATTGTCCAGCACCGGCCTGTTCATCCCGGTGACCCCGAACCGCCTGCTCGACACCCGCTCGGCAATCGGTGTCGACACGACCAGCCGTCCCGCGGGAGGTACCACCGTGGAGACCACGGCGATCGGCCGCGGTGGCATCCCCGGCACGGGCACCTCAGCGTTGATCGGGAACACGACGGTCACCGAGACCGCCGCCCCCGGTTACGTCACGGTGTTCCCGAAGAGCATCACCCAGCCGACCTCGTCCACCGTGAACGCCGAGTTCACCAACCAGACGATCGCAAACCACACGATCGTGCGGATCAATGACGGCGGCGTGTCGCTGTTCACCCAGACGGGCACCCATCTGCTGCTCGACGTCTCCGGGTTCTACACCCAGTGACGCTCGAACAGCGCCTGATGTCGTAGCCGCTGCCGCCGGCTCCGTCGTGCAGCACCCGGTACGCGCAGCGTGCCGGGTGCTGTCGCGTCAGGCATGCCGGGTTGCTGCGGCCGTCTGCAGACCGAGCAGCTCGACGGCCTGCTCGCGCATCTCCACCTTGCGGACCTTGCCGGTGACCGTCATCGGGAACTCCTGCACGACGTGCACGTAGCGCGGGATCTTGTAGTGCGCCAGGCGGCCCTGACAGAACGCGCGCACGTCGTCCGCGCTGAGCCCATCGACTCCGTCGCGCAAACGCACCCATGCCATCAGCTCCTCGCCATAGCGTTCGTCGGGCACGCCGATCACTTGCACGTCGGCGATGTCCGGGTGCGCGTAGAGGAACTCTTCGACCTCGCGTGGGTACACGTTCTCCCCGCCGCGGATGACCAGGTCCTTGATCCGCCCGACGATGTTGACGTAGCCGTCGGCATCCATCACGGCCAGGTCTCCGGTGTGCATCCACCGGGACACGTCGATCGACTCCGCGGTCCGGTCCGGCTGGTCCCAGTACCCCAACATCACCGAGTAGCCGCGCGTGCACAGCTCGCCGGGCACGGTGCGAGCCACGGTGAGGCCGGTGCCCGGATCGATGACCTTGATTTCGACGTGCGGCATCGCCCGGCCCACTGTGGCGACGCGCCGCTCCACCGAATCGTCGCTGCGGGTCTGCGTGGACACAGGTGAGGTCTCCGTCATCCCGTAGCAGATGGACACTTCGCTCATGTTCATCTCGACGATGACCCGCTTCATCACCTCCACCGGGCACGGCGAGCCGGCCATGATGCCGGTGCGCAGTGAGCTCAGGTCGTGCCGGCCGAAGCTGGGATGCTCGAGCATCGCGATGAACATCGTCGGCACGCCGTACAGGGACGTGCACCGTTCTGCGGCCACCGCCTCCAGCGTGGCCACCGGATCGAAGCCCGGCGCAGGGATGACGATGGTGGACCCGTGCGAGGTGCAGCCGAGGTTGCCCATCACCATCCCGAAGCAGTGGTAGAAGGGCACCGGCAGGCAGACCCGGTCGTGCTCGGTGTAGCGGATCGTCTCGCCGACGAAGAAGCCGTTGTTGAGGATGTTGTGATGGCTGAGTGTCGCCCCCTTGGGAAAGCCGGTGGTGCCGGAGGTGTACTGGATGTTGATCGGGTCGTCGAACGACAGCGTCGCCATCCGCTCGTCGAGTTGGGCAGCGTCCGTTCGTCGCCCCCCGGCGATCATCTCATCCCAGGAGCCGGTGCCGATGAAGACCACACGCTCGAGTCGCGGGCATTCCCCCTCCACCTCCGCCACCATTGCCCGGTAGTCGCTGGTCTTGAACTCGGTGGCGGACACGAGCAGGCGCACGCCGGCCTGGCGCAGCACGAACTCCAGTTCATGGGTCCGGTACGCCGGGTTGATGTTGACGAGGATCGCGCCGACGTGCGCCGTTGCGTACTGCACCAGCACCCACTCCGCACAGTTGGGTGACCAGATGCCGACGCGGTCGCCCTTGGCGATGCCGAGCTGCAGCAGGCCCAACGCCACCCGGTCCACGTCTGCGCCGAGCTCGGCGTATGTCCAGCGCCGGCCGCTGGGGCAGTCCACCATCGCCTCTCGCTCGCCGAAGCGAGCCACCGTGCGGCGCACGTCTTCGCCGATGGTGCGCCCCAGCAACGCCACGTCCGACGTGCCGCTCGCGTACGACAGATCGACTTCCCCCATGGCAACCCCCTGCTGCGTTGATCCGAGCGCAACGCTACGCCCAACGGGCCGGCCCCGCCCGCGCGGACCCGCTCCGAACGCGTCCGTGACTGGGTGGGCCAGGCCGGGGCTACTGGCCGACGAGCATCGCCCGGATGCCGAGGCCCATCAGAAACAGGCTGCCGCCGCCGTAGAGGAGATAGGTCTTGCCCTTCAGCTGGGGGCGGTAGCTGTAGATGATGGCCACGGCGATGATCGCCACGAAGCCGTAGAACGCGTGGAACTTGGGGAACGAGTACTTGTACTTGTTCACCAGGGCCACGCCCATGGCCACCTGGGCGAAGATGGCCACCTCGGCCAGGCCGATGAACCACCACAGCGCACGGGTGCGCAGCGCGGTGTACTTGTGGGCGAGCAGGGCCCAGATGCCGGCGAACCCGTTGCCGATGATCACGAACCACGCCCAGTTGCGATGCAGGTCGTAGAGAGCCAGTGCGGTCAGAGCAACCAACGCCTTCGAGGATGATCAGTTGGACGCGATGGCCGAGGCCGCCGCCGCTGCCGACTTGGTCTGTGCCTCTTCGTAGGCCTGCGCGGCGATGTCGACGAGGTCGGCGATCTCGGCGTCGTCGAAGCCCGCGAGCCGACGGAAGTTGCGGGCGAGGTGCACGGGACTCTCCTCGTTCTCGCCACGGAAGCCGCCGAAGCTGAACAGCTTGTCAACGGCGCGCTGGAACTCGAGCGCATCCTTCTGTCGCTGCGGATCGTTGACCGTGAGCTTGCGCAGCCAGTCGCTGCCCATCTTCACGTGGGTGACCTCGTCGGCCAGCATCCAGTCCTCGCAGAACGCAAGCACCGGATCCGACAGGGATGTGCCGAAGTTCTTCATCGTCGTGAACACGTCGATGGCCAGACCCTCCAGGGCGCGGTTGACGCCGGTGAGGCGCAGCACGGGATCCGGGTTGCACGCCGCCTCGTAGAGCATCGTCTGCTCGGCGAACTCGCCGATCTCGCTGCCCATGTGGGTACCGAGCTGACAGCTGATCTCGACGTGGCGTGCTTCGTCCCAGCATTGCCGGGCCATGTCCAGCTTCATCGCGAACGGTGCCTGCTCGCGGCCATCTCCGGTCTCGAAGTCGAAGCATGTGCGACCGGCACCTTCCAGCGCCTGGATCTCGCCGACGAAGATGCCGTGCATGAGGCCACGGGCGTTGTCGCTGGCGTTCACTGCCGTGAGGGCGAGGCCATTCGTGTTGGCCCGTGGGCTGGCGTTGCGCGGATCGAAGACCGTGTCCTCGATGCGCACGTGCTGGAAGCGCTCGTCGCGGGCGAGCTCGGCTACCGGCAGCATTTTCTTCATCGCTTCACCCTCCACATCGGCGCGTGCGCGCTGGCCACGATCGGTCCCGGCGAGCCTAACCCGTTGCTTCGAATGTGACTCACTGGCTGCTTACTGTTTGCAGTCCTGGCCCCCGACGAGCTGAGTCACCACGCCCTGACGGACCGAGTCGGTGAGGTACGCGAACAGCCCGTCGGAGAGCTGTACGGACGGCGTGGTGTTGGCATCGCCGGGAAAGAACTGCGCAGCCGGATACAGCGTTTCGATCTGCTCGACCGTGGAACCGACGGTCAGGCCGAGCAGGGTCTTCAACCCCGCCGGCGCCAAGACGGTCTCAGCCGGTGGGCCGAAGCGCCACGCGAAGAAGTGTTGGCGGCCGCTGGACACATTCGACTCATCGCCGAAGCTCAGCCGCAGGTCGTTCCAGAACACCACCCGGGCCTGATCGCCCGGGCAGCCGATCTGGGAGGCGCCGACCCAGCCGGAATCCGCCGTTGGATCGCCGAGCTGGTCGCTGACGTAGGTGATGACATCGGCCGGGTCGGACCCGAACCGGGCGTCGCCGATGCCGTCGAAGCGCAACGGCACGGACGCGCCGAGCGGCATGGTCGTGGTGGTGGGCGCAGCCGTCGTGGTGGTGGGCAGCGCAGTGGTGGTCGGTGCCGCAGTTGTGGTCGGTGCTGCCGTCGTGGTCGGCAGCGCTGACGTGGTAGCGGCCGGCAAGGTGGTGACCGGAGCGATGCTGGTGCTCGGCACGACGGTGGTGGCACGGAGATCGGTAGTGTCGCGATCGTTGCTGCAGGCCGCCGAAAAGACGCCGAGCGTTGCACAGGCCGCCAACACCAGGGCCGTCCGGGGAGTGCTCATCTGATGAGTCTGCCGGATCGCAGGGTCTGGACCACGTCACCCGATGATCAACGGATGAGGGTGTCGGCCTCGTGACCGCCCTCGACGAGGCGCAACTCGCGATCGACGACATCGATCACCGTCACCGAACAGTTGTCGAGGCTGCGGATCACCACGGCATCGTCACCGGTGGCCGCCCCGATGGCCGCGTTGATGGCCACGAAGTGGCTGGCGATCACGGTGTCCGTGGTGCACGCTCGCAAGGAATCGGCCACACCGTCGCGGAACCCGGTGTACCGATCGCCGAGCGCGGCCCACGTTCCGGACATGGCACCACGCAACCAGTCCACGCGCTCACCCATCGGCACACCGATCGGCGACGGGATCTCCGCGACCGCCGGTTCGATCACCGCGTCGATGCCCCATCGCATGCCGAGGATGCCGGCGGTCTCCTGACAGCGCAGCAGTGGGCTGGAGACGAGCGCCAGTGGGCCGAGCGGGGCGAGCCGGTCAGCCATGCGTTCGGCCTGGCCACGGCCGACGTCGTCGAGACCCGGATCAGGGTCGGTGTCCCAACCGGCGGCCGCACGGCCGTGACGCACGAGGTAGAGCCGGGTCACTCGAACAGCCATCCGGTGCGCAGGCCCGGCTCGGCGCCGTGCTTGATGAACCACTCCGTGCCGAACGACATCGTGAACGCCTCGTCGGGCATCTGCAGGAAGAAGCTGGTGTCGGTGATCTGGCTGGCGTGGCAGCGCATGCTCTCCC
>JAYTSB010000139.1:0-2048 GCA_043745825.1 Actinomycetota bacterium
GCGGTGCGCCGCGTGGTGGCGCCGTTGCTGAACGACTTCATCGGTCTGCAGAAGGACACCGCGATCATCAGCGTGATCGGGGTGCTCGACCTCGTGAACCGCGCCCGGTTCATCAACAATGCCAAGGGCACGCTGGCCGCCTACTCGGTTGCCGCGTTCTTGTTCATCGTCGTAACGGTCCCCTTCACCCGCTGGCTGGAATGGCTCCAGCGGCGTAGCCAGAACCGCACTCAGGGAGGACGGTGACCGTGGCGTTCCTGGAGCTTCGCGACGTGCACAAGCACTTCGGCCCTGCGCACATCCTGCGCGGCATCGACCTCGACGTCGAGCTGCACCAGGTGGTCTGCCTGATCGGCGCATCCGGCAGCGGCAAGAGCACGCTCCTGCGATGCATCAACGCGCTGGAGGTCATCGACCAGGGTGTGATCCGCCTCGACGGTGACCGTTGCAGCGGCGCAGGCATCGACGTGGACGCGCTCCGCCAGGACGTGGGCATCGTGTTCCAGTCGTTCAACCTGTTCCCGCACATGACCGTGCTGGACAACATCACCCTCGCACCGCGCAAGGTGCTCGGCCGCCCTTCGGATGTGGCGACAGCTGAGGCGATGGAGCTGCTGACCCGGATCGGTCTGGCCGAAAAGGCCACCGAATACCCGGACCGACTCTCCGGCGGACAGCAGCAGCGCGTCGCCATCGTGCGTGCACTGGCGATGCAGCCGCGCCTGATGCTGCTCGATGAGATCACGTCTGCGCTGGACCCCGAGCTCGTCGCCGAGGTGCTCAGCATCGTGCGTGACCTGGCGCGCGACGGCATGACGATGATGCTCGCCACCCACGAGATGCACTTCGCCAAGGAGGTCTCGTCCAAGGTGTGCTTCCTGCACGAGGGCGTCATCCTCGAAGAGGGCCCTCCCGAGCAGATCTTCGAAGACCCTCGTGAGGAGCGCACCCAGGCCTTCCTCAAGCGCATCATCGACGCCGGCCGCCTCTGAAAAATCTCCCCACGCGCCCGACGCGGTCGTCACAATGGCGTGGGCCCCTTGACACTGAGACGGATCCGTCTTACTGTCTCACCGTGACCGAGGCCGGAACGCGCATTCTCGATGCAGCCAAGACCTGCTGCGAGCGTTGGGGCATCGCCAAGGTGAGCGTCGACGACATTGCCGCCGAAGCCGGTGTGTCCCGGGCCACGCTGTACCGGACGTTCCCGGGCGGGCGTGACGTCGTGTTCGACGCCCTGCGGGTCCGCGAGCTGGAGGAGTTCTTCACGCGGCTCAAAGCCGGCGTCGTCGGGGCAGAGACGCTGGAGGACCTCGTCGTTCGCACGGTGGTGGTGGCCACCGAAGAGTTGCGTGCCGACGAGCACCTCGCGCTGATGCTCATGTCCGAGCCGGGCGACACGCTGTCCCAGCTCACCGTGCAGGGCCTCCCTCGCATCATCCGGATGGCCTCATTGTTCCTGGCTCCGCTCGTGGACAGTCATGTCGGCCGCAACGAGGGCGCCCGCCTGGTCGATCTGCTCGCCCGACTCGTCATCTCGTACTTCCTCGCGCCGTCCGATCATGTCGATCTCGGCGACGACGCATCCGCCCGTTCATTCATCCGTACCCAGATCCTGCCGGCGTTCCAGCCGGTCAGCACGCCAACAGGAGCCACCCCATGACCATCGTTCACAACGACAACCAGACCATCCTCGGTCGCGGCGAGATCAACGACATCGATGCGATCCTCGCGATCCCCACGACCGATCCGACCGAAGTCGAGCACGTCGTCAAGAACAACGCCGACTCGATCTTCACGTGGGACTACTCACTCAGCCGTCCGCCGCTGCGCAAGCTGTACGAGAAGGCCAAGGTCGGTCAGTGGAACGGCACCACCGACCTGCCCTGGAACACCGAGGTCGACGTCGAGAAGGTGGTCAAGGCAGACCAGGAGATCCTCGGCACCGGGCTCGACCCCAACACGTTCATCGGCACGCCTGTGGCCAAGTGGGGCGACAAGGAGTGGTTGAACTTCGGCGTCGAGGGCCGCAACTGGCAGCTCAGCCA
>JAYTSB010000140.1:0-1632 GCA_043745825.1 Actinomycetota bacterium
TCCGGGTTCGCGTCCGCTGCCCAGGCCGCAGCGGCGGCGGGCGACATCGATCCCGAGGTTGCGGCAGCCGCAGCGCCCACGCCCACCAAGTCGATGCCCGTGGTCAACGACGAGTGGTCGAAGACACCGCGCAATGCGCCGTGCCCGTGCGGCAGCGGCAAGAAGTTCAAGCTGTGCCACGGCGCGACGCTGTAGGTCGGGCATGCGCGATTTCACCGATGACCTGAAGGATCTGCGCCGCCGCTTGGATGAGGCGTCGTCCTACCTGAAGATCCCCGAGAACCGGGCTCGGCTCTCCGAGCTCGAGCTCGAGGTCTCGCGCCCGGGGCTGTGGGACGACCAGGACTTGGCCAAGAAGATCAACACCGAGTACTCCAACGTCAAGAACGACATCGACACCTTTGATCAGCTGTCGTCGGACATCGACGACGCCGACCTGTTGCACGAGATGGCGCGCGAGGTCGATGACGCCTCGCAGGAGCCCGACCTCGTCGCCGCGGTCCGAAAGACGGCGACCACGCTCGACCAACTGGAGATGCGCAGCCTGTTCACCGGCGAACACGACGAGCTCGACTGCATCGTGCAGATCAACGCCAAAGACGGCGGAGTCGATGCCCAGGACTGGAGCGAGATGCTCCTGCGCATGTACGGCCGCTGGGCCGAGCGCCGTGGCATCGGGTTCGAGGTCGACGGCATCTCCGAAGGCGCTGAAGCCGGCATCATGTCGGCCGAGTTCACGCTCACGGGCCGTTACGCGTACGGGCTGATGACGAGCGAGCGGGGCACCCATCGGCTCGTGCGGATCAGCCCGTTCGACAACCAGGGCCGTCGCCAGACGAGCTTTGCGGCCGTGCAGGTGTGGCCGGTGCTCGAGGATCCCGACGTGGAGATCAACGAGAGCGATGTGCGCATGGAGGTCTACCGGGCCAGCGGTGCCGGGGGCCAGCACATCAACAAGACCTCGTCTGCGGTGCGCCTGATCCACGAGCCCACCGGTCTGGTGTCTGCCTCGCAGGAAGAGCGCAGCCAGCTCCAGAACCGGGAGAAGGCGATGAACCGACTGCGTACGATGATTGCTGCCCGCATCGAAGAAGAGCATCAGGCCGAGCTGGACCGCATCGCCGGCCATCAGGCCCAGGTGGGCTGGGGCAGCCAGATCCGCAGCTACGTGATGCAGCCCTACCAGATGGTGAAGGATCTGCGCACCGAGGTCGAGAGCGGCAACGTTGCGGCCGTGCTCGACGGCGATCTGGATGAGTTCATGGAGGGTTACCGCCGCCATCGCCGCCGCGACGCAGCGACCGCCTGAATCGACAGGAGCCACATTGATTCGACTCGAGAACGTCACCAAGATCTACAACTCCGAGGTCACCGCGCTACGCGATGCCACCTTCGAGGTGAACAAGGGGGAGTTCGTCTTCCTCGTCGGCCCGTCCGGTTCCGGCAAGAGCACGCTGCTCCGGATGATGAACCGGCAGGAGCGCCCGGAGAAAGGCGAGGTCTGGGTGGCGGGTCGGAACATCAACGAGATGCCCGACAGCAAGGTTCCGCACCTGCGCCGCAACATCGGCAACATCTTCCAGGACTACAAACTGCTGCTGAACAAGACCGTGCACGAGAACGTTGCATTCG
>JAYTSB010000141.1:0-15523 GCA_043745825.1 Actinomycetota bacterium
GTCACCGTCAACGGCTGAGGCTGCGAACGGTGCAACCCCCGCCGACTGCGTGGCGACATGAATGTCGCACCGGTACGGCAGACTCGTGGACGTGAGCCAGGCATCGTTCGACCTCGAGTTCGACGACGGGGGTGAGCCGACGTTCTCCGTCGGCGAACTGGCCGACGCCGTCAACGGGGTGTTGCGCCGCCAGTTTGGGGACGGCGTCTGGGTACGCGGCGAGATCCAGGGGTACAACGAGAAGAACGGACACGCCTACTTCAAGCTCGTCGAGTCCGGCGGCGATCGTCGCGCCGTACTCGACGTGTCGTTCTTCGCCAACGTCCGCATGCGTCTGCGCCCCCTGCTGCAGCGACACCGCCTGTTCCTTGCCGACGGCATGAAGGTGCGCGTGTTCGGCGTGCTCGACTACTACGCCGCCAACGGCCGACTGAGCCTGAAGATTGGCGGTATCGACCCGCGCTACACGCTGGGCGAGATGGCGCTGGAGCGCGACGAGATCGTGCGGCGGCTCGTGGCGGGCGGCCTGTACGACGCCAATCGTCGCCGTGAGGTGCCGGTGATGCCGCTGCGCATCGGCCTGGTCACGAGCGTGAACAGCGCGGCCTGGCACGACTTCATGCACCAACTGAAGGACAGCGGCCACGGCTTCGGCATTCGCGTGGTCGATGTTCGCGTGCAGGGCGACTTCGCCGAGTCGATGGTGAGCGCGGCCATCGCCACGCTCGGCCGACGCACCGACGTGGACGTGGTCGTGGTCATCCGCGGCGGTGGTTCTCGCACCGAGATGGCCCTGTTCGACTCAGAGGCGATCGCCACGGCCATCGCGACGGCACGGGTGCCGGTGTTCACCGGGCTCGGTCACGAGATCGATCGCAGCATCGCCGACGAGGTCGCGCACACGGCTTTCAAGACACCCACTGCCTGCGCAGTGGCCGTGATCGAGCTCGTGCAGCAGTTCGCCGCTCGCGCCGAAGGGGCATGGGCGGACATCGCAGCCTGCGCCGACCGGGAGATCGAACGCACCACCAGTGGCCTGCACGACACCGCACGGCGTATCGAGCAGCGCACCGTCGGCGCAGTAGAGCGCGCCGGCCAGCGGTTGGAGGATCGTGCTCACCGACTTTCACTCTCCTCGGTGCGGGTGCTGGATCACGGCGATGCTGCGCTGGATCGCGTCTCCACCGGCGTCGGCCGACGGCCGCTGCAGCACGTCGAGCACCAGTTCCAGACCCTTGACCAATTCGCAGCCCGGGTGCGTCTGCTTGACCCGGCGCACACCTTGGCCCGTGGCTGGAGCCTCACCCGCACCGCCGACGGGCGCATCGTGCGTTCCGCAGCCGATGTCGTGCCGGGCGACGAGATCATCACGACCCTGGGGGCCGGTACGGTCTCCAGCCGCATCGAATCGAGCGGCGGTCACGCCGCTGGATCGGAAGGAACGCCATGAGCAGTCGCACCACGAGCACCGATGACTCCCGGCCCGGATACGCCGAGGCGCTGGCCGAGCTGGAGGGCATCCTTGCCGAGCTGGAGCGTGACAACGTCGACGTGGATCGCCTCGCCGGTCAGGTGCAGCGCGCCGCCGAGCTGATTCGCCTCTGCCGCGAGCGCATCGGCAACGCACGCATGCAGATCGAACACGTCGTGGCCGAGCTCGGTGCCAACGACGCGGGCAATGCCGGTTCTCGGGCCTAACCTCTCAGCGTGATACCCGAGGCACCACCCTCTCTTGCCCGGATCGCCGGTGGGGTCGACCAACGCTTGCGCCTGCTGATCGATGGCGAGGCGGCGCGCTGGACTGCGCTCGACGAGGTGCTCGCCGACCCGTTCGAGGCGATCCGCAACCTCGTGCTCGCCGGGGGCAAGCGGTTGCGACCGGCATTCTGCCATTGGGGTTTCATCGGTGCGGGCGGCGATCCGCAGGATCCGATGGTGGTGGACGCCGGTGCAGCGCTGGAGCTGCTGCACGGCTTCGCGCTGTTCCACGACGACGTCATGGACGGCTCGGCCACCCGACGCGGTCGACCAACGGTGCACACCGTGCACGAGCAGCGTCACGGCGGTGAGTGGGCCGGTGAGGCCCGCCGCTACGGCGAGGGCGTCGCCATCCTGGTGGGCGACCTCGCCTTTGTGTACGCCGATCAGCTGATGCGCAACGCCTCCGCCCCCGCCTGGGGGATCTGGAACGAGCTGCGGGTCGAGCTGAACATCGGCCAGTACCTGGACATCGTCGGCTCGGCACACCGCGAGCGGCGCTGGGCCAAGGCCGAGCAGATCAGCCGCTACAAGAGCGGGAAGTACACCATCGAACGGCCCCTGCACCTCGGCGCGATGCTGGCCGCGCCGAAGCGCGCCGAATCACTCATTGCGGCCCTGTCCGCCTACGGGCTCCCTCTTGGCGACGCATTCCAGATGCGCGACGACGTGCTCGGGGTGTACGGCGACACCGTGGTCACCGGCAAGCCGGTTGCCGATGACCTGCGCGAGGGCAAGCCCACGCCGCTGCTGGCGCTGGCGTGCGAGACGGCCACGACCGCACAGCGCGAACAGCTCGATCGGGTGGGTGCCGCCGATCTCGGCGAGGACGAGATCGCAAAGATTCAGCAGATCATCATCGACACCGGTGCCTTGCAGCGGCTCGAGGCCCATATCAGCGCCCTCACCGACGCGGCGCTGGCGGCCCTCCCGGCAATGCCGTTGGTCGACGACGCCAAGGACGAGCTGGTCCGCCTGGCGGGCTATGTCAGCTGGCGGGACGTGTGAGCATCTGTCAGGGTGCTCAGCCGATGGCCGAATACGTCGCCAGGGCCTGACGTAGGGGCGCCTGGGCCACGCCCAATTCGTCGGCAACCGCCACCAGCCATGGTGGCCGCACGACGGCCGACACCGTGAGCGGTTCCTCCAGGCCGGAGTGCTGCACAGCCATGCGCACGAACACCGTGGCGTAGTCCGGCGGGCGGAGATCGCGGGACATCTCGAACAGCACGTACGGGTCGGGTGGTGTGGATCGTGGTTCCAGCGCGAGGAAGCTGGTCGAGGTCGGCTGGGTCGCGCCGCCGGCCAGGCCGGGACCATCGGTCAGCACCGCACCGCGCACGGAGGTGGCCCGAGCGCCGGCCAACTGCAGGGCGATGTACGCGCCGAGCCCACGGCCGACGACGGTGGCTTCACCAAGCACGGCCAGCGCGGCGTCGGCATCGGCCAGCAGCATCTCGGCGCTGTAGCCCCCGCCGCGCGGAACGGTGGACAGGCCGTGGCCGGTGAAATCCAGGGCGACCACCGGGCCGCGCCAGTCGTTGGTCCATGCCGGCGCAGCCGCCGGGGATTGACCCCCGAGCTCGTGTAGCAGCAACAGGGCGCGTCCGTGGCCCTCGCGCAGGTGGTGCAGGGCAAGGCTGACCTTGCCGTGCTGCAGCATCGTCACGCTCACCGTCGCGCCGCCAGGAACTCGAGCGCTGTGTCAGCCACCAGGTGCGGTTGTTCGATGTGCACGAAGTGACCGACGTCGGGCAGCACTTCGCAGCGGCCCGTTTCAGGGATGTACGGGGTGATGTCCTCGACCTTGGTGCCCCACCCCATCTCCTCCTGCTCGCTGCCGAGGATGCCGAGAAACGGCATCGGCAGGCCGGGCAAACGGGTGATGGTCCACTCCGGCCGCCACGGGCCGAAGCCGCCGAAGCGCATCGCCGGATCGATCTTCCAGCGCCAACCGTCGGTGTCGTGACGGGCGCCCACGGTGACGAGGTGGCGCAGCCATTCCTTCGACATCCGCGGGTTCATCCGACCGCGACGCGTGGCGAGACCGTCCAGCGTGTCCGGCTTGCGCGACGCGAGTGCGACGGTGCGGCGCATGTCGAGCCATGTCCCCACGTCGCTGGTCATCATGCGCGTCCGCTCGTGATCGGACATGTCCGGGATGTTGCGCCGGTAGGGGATGCCGTCCATGTTCATCAGGTGGCTGAACCGGAACGGCTGGGCGTCGGCGAGCTGGATCATCATTGCGCCACCTTTGGAGTGGCCGATCACAGGAGCCGGCGACTCCGTCACGGAGTCCATCACCGCCATCGCATCGCGCATGTCGGCGTCCCACGAGTACAGCTCGGTCTGATCGCTGTCGCCGTGACCGCGCTGGTCCCAGCTCACCACCCGCCAACCACCGCCTGCGAGCAGCGGAGCGAAGACGTCGAAGGTGCGCGCGAAGTCGAATCCTCCGTGCACCAGGAACAGCGGCGGGTCCTCGGCCCGGCCCCATTCGTGCACGGCGATGCCCACGTGCCCAGCCTGGACTCGGTACTCCCGCAAGGGTTGGACGGCACCGGGGAAAAAGCCTGGCACGTCCTCGGCGCTGGCGGGCGCCCCTGAACTGCTGGGCACGGGTGCGTCAGGGGCGGGGTCCACGGCGACGAATCTACGCGTACCATGGGCGCGATGACCCATCTCAACGATCGCTCGTCACGGCGCAGCTACCACGCGCGCATCGGGGCGCTGCTCACGATCGCGTCCGTGGGTGTTCTGGCGGCCTGTGGCAGCGGCGACAGTTCGGCCACCAACACGTTGCCGCCCATCGCCACCACCACGACCACCACGACGATGCCGCCCACCACCACCACGATCCCGTCCACGTACGTGATCCAGAAGGGCGAGTCGCTGTCCGGCATCGCCAAGATGTTCGGCCTGAGCACTGCCGAGCTCGCTGCGTACAACGGCATCACCAACATGGACGACATCCAGGCCGGTCAGACGCTGAAGATCCCGCGACCGGGCGAGACCACGACGACTGCGGTGCCCGTTGCCACAGTGGATCCCGCTGTCCAGACCAGCACGACCTGACTCCGTACACTGCTCACATGAGCACGTTTTGGCCTACGCAGGATCACTGGTCGGTGCAGGTCCCTCTGGACACGCCTCATCAGCGGCTGACTGCGCTTGCCGAGCGCGGTTGGGTGCAGCTCACCGATGCCGAATTCGAGGTGCCCGCGAGCGAGTACGAGTCGCTCGAGTACATGGACTGGAAGAGTGGCGGCGACACCAACTTCGCGCCGCTCGCCTCCGCCGACGGCGAGCTGGACTGCCGCGGGTTCTGGGACAAGGGCAAGACCGACAAGGACGCGCTGTGGACATCCAACGCGGAGATCTCGCCAACGCTGAAGGGCTACGTGGACGGCATCGGCGCCAACTTCGGTCGGGTCCGCGTCATCAAGCTGGAGCCGCAGGATCACGACATGGCCATGCGCAGCTTCCACCGCGACGACAACAACCGTTTCAACCCCGAGGACGAGGGTTGGATCGTGCGCACGTGGATGGAGCTCACCGACAACCCGGACAGCTACATGCTGTTGATGGACAACGGGCCTGACGGCCTGCCCGATCCCTCCACAGAGGCCCGCGTGCCGCTGCACAAGGGCGCTCGCTTCGTCGTCGATTCGCAGCGTCTTTGGCATGTGGTGGTCCACAACGGCACGGCCCCGCGCTACGCGCTGATCACCAGCTTCGAGACCAGCCCCACGCTCGAGGGTTGGGTCGACTCGTCGGTGCCGGCCAACGCCTGATCTTCAACGCGGCACCGGTCAGCTGTTGCGGTGCGTCACTGCGAGTTCGGCGATCTCGCGCATGATGCGGGCGAGCTCGTAGTCCTTCGGGGTGTACACCCGGGCGATGCCGATCGCGGCGAGGCCGGCGCGGTCCTGCTCGGGGATGATGCCGCCGAGGACGATGGGGATATCGACGCCGAGGGCGGCGAGCGCTCGCTGCACATCCGGAACGAGAGCAAGGTGCGAGCCGCTGAGGATGGACAGGCCGATCACGTCGGGGTCTTCGTCGCGAGCGGATGCAGCGATCTGCTCGGGCGTGAGCCGGATGCCGCTGTAAATGACCTCCATGCCGGCGTCGCGCGCCGCAACGGCGATCTGCTCGGCACCGTTGGAGTGGCCGTCCAGGCCCGGTTTGGCGACGAGGAACTTGGGCGGACCGCCGGGGATGCTGCGCACGTACTCGGCCACGGCGGCGAGCGCCCCGGAGCGTCCACCGATCGCCGCAGAAACCCCCGTCGGCGCGCGGTACTCCCCGAACACGCCGCGCAGCACGCCGGCCCACTCGCCGGTGGTGCCGCCGACGCGGGCCAGATCGATGGATGGGCCCATGATGTTGTCGTCCGACACGGCCGCGGCACGCAGGGCGCGCAGCGCCGCGGCGACAGCATCGTTGTCGCGACCGGCCCGCCAGGCCACCACGTCGTCGATGGTTTCCTGCTCGACCGCCGGATCGACGATCAAGATGTTGCCCTCGCCACCGAGTGGGCTGTCCGCCGCTTCGGTGAACCGGTTCACGCCGACCACGACCTGCGCGCCGGACTCGATCCGGCGCGTGCGCTCGGCCATCGAGCGCACGAGGCGGCCCTTCAGCTCCTCGACCGCCTCGAACGCTCCGCCCAAGGACAGCACGTCCTGCAGCTCCGCCCACGCCGCATCGCGCAACTCCTCGGTACGAGCCTCGATCACGGTCGAACCGTCGAAGATGTCGTCGTACTCCAACAGGTCGGTCTCGAATGCGAGCACCTGCTGCATCCGCAGCGACCACTGCTGGTCCCAGGGGCGGGGCAGGCCGAGGGCTTCGTTCCACGCGGGCAGCTGCACGCTGCGGGCCCGGGCCCGCTTGGACATTGTGACCGCGAGCATCTCCAGCACGATGCGCTGCACGTTGTTCTCCGGTTGTGCCTCGGTCAGGCCGAGCGAGTTGACCTGCACGCCGTACCGGAAGCGGCGGGCCTTGGCGTCGGCGACGCCGTAGCGCTCCAGGCCGATGCGGTCCCACAGGTCGGTGAAGGCGCGCAGCTTGCAGATCTCCTCGATGAATCGGATGCCGGCGTTGACGAAGAAGGAGATCGAGCCGAACACCTGACCGAACTGCTCGGGCGCCACCTGCCCACTGTCGCGGACGGCATCGAGCACGCCGATCGCCGTGGCAAGCGCGTACGCCAACTCCTGCACCGGTGTGGCCCCGGCCTCTTGCAGGTGGTACGAGCACACGTTCATCGGGTTCCACTTCGGCGCGTGCTTGGCGCACCAGGCCACCATGTCGACGATCAGCCGGCGTGATGCCTCGGGCGGGAAGATGTACGTGCCGCGGCTGAGGTACTCCTTGACGATGTCGTTCTGGGTGGTGCCGCGCAGCGCTGCAGCAGGCGCACCGTGCTCGTCGGCGTTGGCGACGTACAGGGCGAGCATCCATGCCGCAGGCGCGTTGATGGTCATCGAGGTGTTCATCTGCGCGGGCGGGATGCCGTCGAGCAACGTGCGCATGTGACCGAGATGGGCCACGGGTACGCCCACCTTGCCGACCTCGCCGCGGGCCAGCGGATCGTCGGGGTCGTATCCGGTCTGGGTGGGCAGGTCGAAGGCGATGGACAGACCGGTCTGACCCTTGGAGAGGTTGGTGCGGTAGAGCTCGTTGGACGCACGCGCTGTCGAGTGGCCCGAGTACGTGCGCATCAGCCAGGGCTCGTCGCGTGGAGCCGTCGTGTCGCTGCCGGTCTCGTTCATTCCGCCAGTGTTACCGGTCGGTAGGGGTCACTGCCAGCTGCATCTCCCCATCGTTCGCAGTGGCGCTGCGCCGCACGGCGATGTCCCAACCGTCCAGGTGCCACGTCTGGCCCGGCGCCGTCAGCAGGTCGGTGTGCGGGGGCCCACTGCCGAGCGTGATCTGACGCCTGTCCACGCCCGTGCACGCAGCGTCGGACGGCGTCGTGGAGGCTTCGGCCCGAGCACAGGTCGCGGGGGTCGGGTCGATGAGGTGTACCGCTGTGCCGCCCGCGGGCAGGAAGTCGTCGAGTCCGCTCGCCGCCAGGTACTCCACGGTGAGGAAGCGGAGATCGTCGACGGGCAACACGAGCAGACGCAAACCGCTGGTGCCCGCCGACGGGGCGAGGTCGAACGTGCCCCCTGCCGGGCCGGCAACGGTGACGGCCTCAGCCGGCAGCCAACCGAGGGCGAGTCGGTCGATGGCCAATGTGTCCTGGGCATCCTTGCGCTGCGGCTGCACGCCGCGGGGTGCCGCGCTGTCGCTCATCACATCCAATGCGCTGGCGTGCTCGTTGTCTTCGTCGCCGCTGTGGGGCAGGTCGAGCGTGTGGCCGATTTCGTGCTCGACGAGGTCGAGCAGCGGAACGGAGCCGTTGTCCGGGTGGAAGTCGGAAGCGCCGATGTATGCGGCGCGCCGGGTCCCTGCTGCCGGGCACGGTGCGGTGGCACAGGGTTCTCCCGGGCGACCCCATCCGCCTGGCGCAGTGGCGAGGTGCTCGGCCGTGGCGATTGCGAGCACCGTGGTCGCAGAGCGGTCACTCGCGTCGAGCGCCCGCTCGACGCAGGCATCGTGCGTCTCGTGCATCGACAGTGCAAGCGTCGAACCGGCGATGAACCGGGGCGTGTACGCGCCGTGGGACAGCTCTTCGAAGTAGGGCGTCACACCAGCGCTCAGCTGGTGAGCGAGGGTGGCAGGATCGAGGTCGAGTCGCAACGTCATCGTCTCGTAGATCGGATCCGTGGTGTCCAGCGGCACCGCGCAGACGAAGACCTCGATGGTGTCCGAGGGCGGAGCCGGGGCGCGGTCGAGCACGAGCCGCAGTCCGGGAGGGGCAGCGCCGGGTGGGAACGTGGCGGCGGGATCGCCTGATGAACAGGTGGACGCGCTCAACAGCAACGCGGCGGTGAGGCCCGTGAGCAGGGCATTTCGACGTCGGCAAAAGTTTCTCGAGAATTCGCTCAAGTTCCTCATCCGGCGTGCCGATGAAGATGGCGACCTGTGTCCGTCACGTTGGCGCTGCGACAATGGCCCTGTCGAGGCCCCGCAGGTACACGTCTCGGGGCACGTCCACCGCCCCGAGGGACACCAGGTGCGGGGTGGTCCACTGGGTGTCGAGCAGCAATGCGCCAGCCTCCACGAGTGCGTCCACCAGCGCCACGAGTGCCACCTTCGACGCGTCACGCGCCGCCGAGAACATGCTCTCGCCGGCGAACAGACCATTGATCTTGACGCCGTAGAGCCCGCCCACCAGGCTGCCCTCTGCATCGAAGGTTTCCACGCTGTGTGCCCAGCCGAGCCGATGCAGCGTGTCGTAGGCGTCGATGAACGGGCGGTTGATCCACCCGTTCGGTCGGTTCGGATCGCCGCAGCGCGACATCACCTCTCGGTACGACGTGTTGAACCGCACGGTGTACTTGCGGCAACTCTGCCGCAACGATGAACTGATCCGCAAGCCGTCGAGGGGGATCACGCCGCGTGGGTTGGGTGACCACCAACCGATGTCGCGTCGACCCATCGGCATCGGGAACAGTCCCGTACGGTATGCGGCCAGCAACGTGCCCGGCTCGAGATCCGCACCGACTGCGACCAGTCCTTGGTCGTCGGCGAGATGAGCCGGCGGCAGCCGCCAACGGCTGCGCGGCGGCTCTTCCGGCACGACGGCGGCGAACGGATTCACAGTCTCCAGCATGCCCCGAGAGTCGCGCCGCACGCGACTTCGGCGCGGGCCCAGTGATCAGGTCGCGTGATCAGGGCGCGTGATCAGGGCGCGTGATCAGCGGGGATGATCAGCGGGAGTAGTCGAAGAACCCTCGGCCGCTCTTGCGGCCGAGCCGATCAGCGGCCACCATCCGACGCAGCGTGGGAACAGGCGAGTAGTTCGCGTCGTGGAACTCTGCGTACAGCGCATCGAGAATGGCCAGCGAGGTGTCGAGGCCGACGAGATCGAGCAGTGCGAACGGACCCATTGGGAAGTTACAGCCGCCTTTCATCGCCGTGTCGATGTCGGCCACGCTGGCCACGCCCTGCTCGGCGAGGCGGACAGCATTGTTCAGGTAGGGGAACAGCAGCGCGTTCACGATGAAGCCTGCTTGGTCCTTGACCTCGACAGCGTCCTTGCCGCACGCCTTGGCGAACGCCGTGACAGTGGCGATCGTGTCGTCGCTGGCGGTGAGCGGGCGCGCGATTTCGACGAGCTTCATCGCCGGCGCAGGGTTGAAGAAGTGCACCCCGCAGACCTTGTCCGGACGCTGGGTTGCCATCGCCAACTCGATCACGGGCAGGGTGCTGGTGTTCGTCGCGAGGATTGCCGCTGGCTTGACCACCGAGTCGAGCTCGGCGAACAGCACCTTCTTGACAGCGAGGTCCTCGACGACGCTCTCGATGACGAGGTCACAGCCGACGAGGTCGCCGAGGTGATCCGTCGCAGACACTCGGCCGAGGATCGCATCGCGTTCTACCGCCTCCAGCTTGCCCCGCTCCACCTGCTTGGCGAGGTTCTTGGCCATGTCGGCCACCATTGCCTCGGCCGCGGCCCGCGAGCGGGACCGGACGATGGCGGTGTATCCGCCGCGAGCGGCAACCTCGGCCAAACCCGACCCCATGATGCCTGAACCCACAATGCCCACGGTGGTGATCTCGCTCATGGCGAAAACGATACTTACCCATCGGTAACAAGTGCGAATCGGCCAGTGTGCCGTCACGCTGCGTTCATCTTCGGCCGGTACCGTCTGGGACGTGGAACTTTCAGCCGCGGACCCCACCGCAGACCCCACCGCATCCGCCGACCCGATCACGATCGAGTTCGCCGTCACCGATGTGCGCCGTGCGGTGCAGCTCGACGGCGTGCACAACTTCCGTGATCTCGGCGGGTATCCGGCGCTCGGGGGCAGGACGCGATGGGGCCTCGTCTACCGTGCCGACGGCCTCGGCCGGCTCACCCCGGCCGACGTCTCCATCCTGCGAACCCGTGGCCTCGGCACGGTCATCGACCTACGCACGGATGCCGAACTCGCCGCGCGCGGCCGCTACCCCGTTGAGCAGCACCCCGTTGCCTTCCACCACCTGCCCGTGCTGGACCAGACGTGGCGGGCCGAGAACGTGCCCGAGATCGACAACGCGCACGACTTCTTGCTGTGGGCCTACCGCGACATGCTGCGCGTCGGCTCCGACAAGATCGCGGATGCACTGCGTCTCATCGCTGCACCGGACATGACGCCGGTCGTGTTCCACTGTGCGGCGGGTAAGGACCGCACCGGGCTCGTGGCCGCGATGCTGCTCGCCGTACTTGGCGTGCCCGACGACTTCATCGCCGCGGACTACGGCCGCACGGCCGACGGAATGCGTCGAATGCGTGCGGCGTGGGCGAAGTGGGCCGACGAAAAGGGCGAGGAGGAAAAGGCCCGGATGGAGAACTCACCGGCCTACTACTTCGAGTCGCCGCCGGCAGTGATGTCGGCGCTGCTGACCGAACTCCGCGCGCAGCACGGCAGCATCGTGGAATACCTGCACTCGCTCGGGGTCACCCCAATCCACGTCGACTCGCTGCGCATGCGCCTCATCGAACCCGTCTGATCGAACGGGCCTGATTCCGGGCCGCGCTCTAGGGTGAGCGTCATGACCGGAACGATTGCCCTGCTCGGTGGCGGCCCATTCGTGGCCAACGACGACCTCGATCGGCGTCTGATCGAGGACAGCGGCGCGTCCGCCGTGGTGGTGCTGCCCACCGCCGATGCCTTCGAGCAGCCCCGTAAGGCAATCGTCGCGGCCGAGGAGTGGGGGCGGCGAATGGGCGTCTCCATCGATGGGCGGATGGTGCTGCGCCGCGCCGACGCCAACGACACTGATCACGTCGCCGCCGTCGCCGGGGCACGTCTGGTCTACCTGGTCGGCGACTCGCCGCTGCACCTGCGCTCGGTGTTGAAGGACACCGCATTGTTCGATGCGCTGGGCCAGGTCGTGGCAGCGGGTGGTGCCGTGGTGGCCACCGGCGCCAGCGCGGCATGCCTGTGCGACCCGATGACCGATCCTCGTGGCGGTGCGTTCGGCCTCGGTCTCGGCCTGGTGGAGGGTCTGGCCCTGCTCACCGAGTCCGAGACGTGGTCACCGGAGCGGCTGCACCGCACGCTGGAGCTGGCCAATGGGTTCGCGGTCGGCGTGCTGCCCACCGGCAGCGCACTGTTGCGCACCGATGCCGGCTGGGAACACGTCGGCCAGGCTGAGGTGCACGGCGACCTGATCGCCTGACTCACACTGCGAACCCCGCGACGCCCCCGCGAAAATCGCCCCCACGGATGCGCAGTCCGCGACCCGGGGCGCGGGCCCGCAACCCGTGGGCGCGGAATTCGCGAGCGCATGGCAGTCGGCTCGTCGGACCCGGCGTGGCGAAGCAATTGCAAACGAGGAGCGAGTGCGTGCGGCAATGGTGCATGACCTCCAAGGCTTCGATCCTTGGCTGCGCCCTGCCGCTGGCGTATCAGCTTTCGGTGACGGTGACCTTGGTGATGGTCACGGCCGTCGTGGGCGTGCCAGCTGCGGAGCCGACGGCATCGAGCTTGGCCACGATGTCGAGGCCGGAGGTGACCTGGCCGAACAGCGAGTACTGCGGCGGCAGGGCGATGCCCGAATCGCCGGAGATGACGAAGAACTGCGAGCCGTTGGTGTCCGGGCCGGAGTTGGCCATGGCCAGCGAGCCGAGCTTGTACTCGCCGGCCCCAGGGAGCTCGTCCGGGAAGGAGTAGCCGGGGCCGCCGGTGCCGGTTCCCGTGGGATCGCCGCACTGGATGACGAAGCCGGTGATGATCCGGTGGCAGGGCGTGTTGTCGAAGTAGTGATACCGGGCGAGGTACACGAAGTTGTTCACCGCCTTGGGTGCCTTTGCTGCGTCCAGCTCGGCGGTGTAGCTGCCGAGGCTGGTCTCCACCGTGACCGTGTAGGTCTTGGCGGAGTCGATGCACATCTCCGGTGCGGCGGGGAACGACGTCATTGGCGCCGCCGAGCCGTCGTCGGCGGGGCACGGCACGGTCGTGGCCGTGCCCGCCACGGTGGTGCTGGAGGCGTCGGGGGCCACGCTGGTGCTCGACTCAGCGCCGATTGCCACGGTGGTGCCGCTGATGGTGGAGGTGCTGTTGTCGTTGCCGACGAGGCGGACCACCACGAACACAAGCACGATCAGGAGCGGGATGCCGAGACCGATCTGGAGGCCGCGCTTTTTGGTCTTCTGCTTGCGCGCTTCTCGCGCCATCTCCTCGAGCCTCAGCTGTCGGTTGGCTTTCTGGCGTTCACGTTTGTCGGTACCCACAGGGGCCACACGCTACTGGTTGCCGACCCCGCGTCCCCGGCGCCGACCAGACGATTCCTCCTACTCGTGCTCGTCGCCGGACTTCGCAATGAGGAACCCGATCGCTCGCTCGGCCTTGGGGTAGCGGCGGGCGAGGCGCCAGAAGGCCTCCGAGTGGTCACCGACTTCGAGGTGGGCGAGCTCGTGCACGATCACGTAGTCGAGCACCCAATCGGGGAACGCGGCCAGACGAGTGCTGATCCGGATCGTGCCGGCGCCGGGGGTGCACGAGCCCCATCGGGAGCGCATGTCGTCAGACCAACGGATCTCGCGGGGACGGGGCAGATCGTGGCGGCGGGCCAGGGTGGCGGCGCGCTGGGATAGCGCGATTCGATCGGTCGACATCTTGCGTCGGAACCTGCCCGTCATCACTTCCACCCAGTGGGCTTCCTCGGCACGACTCATCCATGACGGCACCACGACTCGCAGCAGCTCTCCGGTGAGCTGCGCGCCGACGGTGCGCTTGCGTCGCGCCGAGCGCTCCACCACGACGGTGAACGACTCGACCAACGGTTCCACCACAGTGGCCGAGTCGGTCGGTTGCATCTGGTCGTCGAACAGGCGCAGCTCGTTGCTCATCGACGCAAACTCAGAGCGTCATGCCGCTGGGTTCGGCATCGGTGAGGTGGACCACATCACCTGGCGTCACCGTGCCGGCCCGCACGGTGAACCAGCTCGCTCCCAGGTTGGGCAGGCGGGCGTCGCTGACGCCGAGCAGGCGGCGCACGGCACGGATGGAGCCCCCGTGGCTGACCACGAGTACCTCACCGCAGGGTGAGGCGGCGGCGATGTCCACGAACGCAGCGATCATCCGCGCCGCTGCGTCGTCGTATGGCTCGAAGCCCTCGGGGCGGCGGTGATGGACGAGGTAGCCCGGCCATCCGGCCTCGACCTCGTCGTGGGTCAGACCCTGCCAGGGCCCAACGTCTGTTTCTCGTAAACGTACGTCAAGCATCACCGGACCAATGCCGATGATCTCGGCAATGATCGACGCAGTGAGAGCCGCACGACCGAGGTCGCTGGACCAGACGGCGTCGAACGTCCCGAGCTGCAGCCCAGCGTCAGCCGCTTGGCGCATGCCCTCGTCGCTCAGCGGCACATCCGCCTGGCCCTGCCATCGCCCAACGGCGTTCCACTCGCTCTGCCCGTGCCGGGCCACCAGCAAGCGCGTCGACGTGACCTCTGAGCGTGGTGATGAACGAGCGGGCATCCACGGCGAGGGTAGCGCCAACGGTACGATCTGGGGGTGGCTATTCTCCGCCTGTTCGCCTCGGCCCGTGAAGCAGCGGGCACCGGGCGTGACGATGTGTCCGCAGCCACTGTGGCCGACCTGCTTGCGGTCGCCAGTGAGAAGTACGGCGAGTCGTTCGTCGAGGTGCTCCGGACGTGCCGGATCTGGGTCAATGGAGAATCGGCAACGCCCGACACCGTGCTGAACGCCAGCGACGAGGTGGCGGTGCTGCCGCCCGTTTCCGGCGGCGCAATTTGAGGAGATCTATGGACAACACACCGACAATCGACACACCGGCGATCGACCCGGCTCAGCTCTCGCTCGATGAGCTCCGAGCCCTGCGTTCGCAGCTGCAGCACGATGACGATGCACTCAGCTATGTCCGCCGCCTCGTGCAGGCTCGGTTGGACCTGGTCAGCGCCGAGCGCTCATCCCGCGAGGCCGGCAGCGACGTCGACATCGCGCAGGACCTCCGGGCAATCCTCGGTCGTCACCTGACCGGTGGCGGCGACGCTCTCCCGCGGCCGCCGCGGCCGACTGACGATGCGAGTGAGCACCCGCTGTCGATCGAGCTCGACGAGCTGTGCACCCGGATGGGTGCGAACCACGTCTCCGAGCTGTCCGACGCCGAACTCGATGCGCTGTCGACCGCACTGCAGTCGTTTGAGCACGCTCGCTCGCACGAACGCCGCGAGCTGTTCACCCGTCTCGACGCGCTGAGCGCCGAGCTCGTGCGTCGTTATCGCGACGGCGAGGCCAGCGTCGATGGACTGCTGGCCGACGAGTGACCGGCACACCGATCGAGGCGCGGCTGGCCGACGTCGGTGAGTTCATCCGCAACCAACGCGAGGTCGCGAGCATGTCCGTACGCCGCCTCGCCGAAGCGGCCAACGTCTCCAATCCGTATCTGTCACAGATCGAGCGCGGCCTGCGCAGGCCATCCGCGGAGATCCTCCAGCAGATCGCCAAGGCGCTGAAGATCTCCGTCGAGACGTTGTACGTGCGCGCCGGCATCCTTCCCGATGAGTCCACTGCGGCCGTTGGTGTTCGTGAAGCCATCGGCAGCGACCGCGTGCTCACCCCCGAACAGAAGCAGGCCCTGTTGAACGTCTACGAAAGCTTCGTTGCCGGCGCAAGTCGATGAGCCGGGTGCC
>JAYTSB010000142.1:0-5523 GCA_043745825.1 Actinomycetota bacterium
CGTGTTCCACGACACCCGAGGCCGCCCCATCGCACCCTGCGGCACCCCGAAACCGCCCGGCAACAACCCACCACCCACACCACGACAGCCCTACCGACACCCGCTCGGCGAAACACTCGACGCCAAATGGCTGTGGTTCCGACCGCGACCGCCCACCGATGACAGCGAGAACTGAGCCCGCAAGGCAGAACACGCATGACATGTTGTGCTCGTCATCTTCACCGAAGACAGTCGGGTGGCGAGACTGCGATGGGAGCGTGATGCACCTCGAGCGACGCAGCAGGCGGCGCGCTCGGGGTCACTTGCCGGTAGCGAAGTCCAGAGTCCAGTACACGACGCCGTTGGTGCCCCGCACGGCGGCCGCGCCCATCTCGTTGAACATCGGGCTGAGGATGTTGGCGCGGTGCCCGCTGCTGGCCATCCACGCCTGCATCACGGCGCCGGCGGTGGGCTGGCCGGCCGCCACGTTCTCGCCGCAGGCACTCCAGCCATAGCCGTTCTCGGTCAGGCGTTGCCCCGCCGTGGACCCGTTCCACCCGGCGTGGGTCATGACTTGGCGCTGGGCCATGTCGGTTGAGTGGTCGAGCGCAGCGGCGTTGATCATCGGGTTCAGACCCAGCGGCGGCACGCCGTATTGAGCGCGAGAGGCGTTGACCGCAACGAGGATGTCAGTGGCCACGTTGAGCGTGGCGGTGGCCGGCGCTGGCGCCGGCGTCGGCGCCGGGCTGCACTTGGACAGCAGCCCGGTGCCGCCGAACACGCTGAGCACCGCAGTCATTCCGAACGCGCCAAGTCGCTGATGGCGAGCAGTCTTCATGTGATGATTCCTCCGATGGCGCCCGCTATCGGTTGACGGTCAGGCTCTGACCGACACGGAACTGTAACAGTGCGGGAAGACGTTGTGAGCGGATAGAGGACGAACGCTCGGTTAGGGCTGTGTCAGGACTGCGTGAAGCACGTTTAGAACTCAGGCGCGCTGGGTTCCGACCTTCAGTTCGCGGAAGGGCACAGCGGTGTCCACCGAAGGCTCCCGGGGCAGACCCAGCACCCGCTCGCCGATGATGTTGCGCTGGATCTCGTCGGTGCCGCCGGCGATGCCGTTCTGGAAGGTGTTGAGGAGATGCTTGTGCAGGTACGCAGCACCGGGCTCGGCCGGGTCCCAGGCCACCGAGCCGGAACCTGCGATCTCAAGCGCGATGCCGCGGTAGTACCACGAGATCACCGAGCCCATCAGCTTGCCGAGCGAGCCGCCCGGCCCGGGGGTCTTGCCGGCCTTCATCTCGGCGCGGGTGCGCATGGCCACCATCGATTTGGTGGACTCCATGCAGTACAGACGCATGAGCTGGTCGCGCACCACGGGATCGGCGATGGTGCAATTGCCGGTCGCAATTGCTGCGAGCGTGTCGAAGTACGGCTGGCTGACCTTGCCTGCGCCGCTGGAGCCGATGGCCACGCGCTCGTACATCAGCATGCTGGTGGCCAGCCGCCAACCGGCGTTCATCTCGCCGACGAGCCAGCCCTTGGGAATGCGCACATCGGTGAAGAACACCTCGTTGAAGTGGTTGCCACCGTCGATCTGGTGGATCGGGCGGATCTCCACGCCGGGAGCCTTCATGTCGAGGATGAACATCGAGATGCCGCGATGCTTGACCTGGTCTGGATCGGTGCGCACGACCACCAGGCCGTAGTCGGACTTGTGCGCAAGCGTGGTCCACACCTTCTGACCGTTGAGGATCCACTCGTCACCGTCGAGCTCAGCCTTGGACTGCAGACTGGCGACATCGGAGCCGGCGCCGGGCTCGGAGAACATCTGGCACCACAGCGTGCGCCCGGCGATCATGTCGGGCATGAACTGGCGGCGCTGCTCGTCGGTGCCGTACTCGGCGATCATTGGCAAGCACATCCCGTGGCTGATGATGAACTCGCCGTCCTGCGGGGCATGGGCGGCCTTCTCCTCACGCCAGATCTTGTCGTGGGTTGCCGTGAGCCCGGCGCCGCCGAACTCGGCGGGGTAGGTGATGCCGGCCAGACCGGCCCGTGCGGAGCGTGCGAGGAACTCCTTGTTCCACTCGAAGTCCACCTGTGCAGCGGGACGGTGGTTGGCCTCCAGGAACGCCCGGCACGTTTCGCGGAAGGCGTCCGCGTCGGTGCTGCTGGCGTCGGTGCTGCTGGTCGTGTCGCTGGTGATGGTCATCGTGACGTCCTGTCGTTCGGGTTGCACGCGTTCGTACGCTGACGGCATACTGTATGGCACCATAATATATGCCATTGCCCGGATGGCCAGTCAAGATGCCATCGCCCGGATGGCCAGTCAAGATGCCAGCCAAGATGCCAGCCAAGACAGAAACTCGTGCCCCCACACCCCGCCCCACACGCTCACGAACACGAGCTCGACGCCCCGCCGTGGTTGCGCGTGGAGTCCACCCTGATGGCCACCGCCCGCGCTGTGCGCGATGCGTACGACTCTCGGTTCGCATCACTCGGCCTCAACCTGACCCAGGCCAGCATGCTCGCCTACGTGCGTGAGTTCGGCCCCGTCACGCAGACCAAGATCGCCGATCACCTCCGCCTCGGCCGGGCCGCGATCGGCGCCACGATCGACCGGTTGCAGGAACGTGGTCTGATCGAGCGGGCCGCGGACGCCGATGACCGTCGCGTCTGGAGAGTCACGCTGTCCACCGAGGGCATCCATGCAGCAGAGCGGATCAAGGCCATCGACGAGGTGCTGCGCGCGGAGCTTCGTGACGGCATCACCCGCGCCGAGCGCCAGGCCCTCGCCGCGTTGTTGACGCGCCTGCAGCAGAACCTGCATCGCGCCGCAGCCCCAACTCCCGACCCATCTTCCATCCCATCTTCCATCCCATCTTCCATCCCATGAACAACGGAGACCCCATGACAGAAGCAGTGATCGTCGACGCCGTGCGTACGCCCGGCGGCAAGCGCAACGGCATGCTCAAGGACTGGCACCCCGCCGCCCTGGCCGCCCACGTCCTGAAGGCGGTGGCCGAGCGCAACCACCTCGACCCCGCCCAGATCGACGACGTCATCATGGGATGCGTCTCCCAGGTGGGCCAGCAGTCGCTGAACATCGGGCGCAACGCCGTGCTCGCCGCAGGCTGGCCTGAGTCCGTACCCGCCACCACCGTGGATCGCCAGTGCGGTTCCAGCCAGCAGGCCATGCACTTCGCCGCCCAGGGAGTGATCGCCGGGGCGTACGACATCGTGGTCGCCGCCGGTGTGGAGGTCATGTCCTCCACGCCAATGGGTGCCTCGGTCGTCAAGTTCGAGATGGGCTCCCCGTTTCCGAAGGAGCTCATGGATCGCTACGCCGAGTCCGGTCTGCCTCCGCAGGGCATCGGGGCCGACATGATCGCCGTCGAGTACGGCATCACCCGGGAAGACCTCGACGCGTTCGGCGCGCAGAGTCAGCAGCGCGCTGAGCGGGCCACAGCAGAGGGCCGCTTCGATCGCGAGATCATCCCCGTGCCAGTGACCCTCGGCGAGGAGTCGACCGTGCTCTCTGCGGACGAGGGCATCCGCCCCGGCACCACCGCCGAGGGCCTCGCCAAGCTCAAGCCTGCGTTCAAAGAAGACGGTCTGATCACGGCGGGCAACTCCTCGCAAATCTCCGACGGAGCCTCGGCCGTGCTGATCATGAGCGCCGAGAAGGCAGTGGAGCTGGGCCTCACGCCGCGCGCCCGCTTCCACTCGTTCGCGGTCGTTGGCACGGATCCGGTGACGATGTTGAAGGGGCCCATCCCGGCCACCAACAAGATCCTCGAGAAGTCCGGGCTGTCCATCGACGACATCGACCTGTTCGAGATCAACGAGGCGTTCGCGTCCGTCGTGCTGGCTTGGGCCAAAGAGACCGGCGCCGACCTCGCCAAGGTGAACGTGAACGGCGGCGCGATCGCGCTCGGTCACCCCCTCGGCTGTTCGGGGACGAAGCTGATGGCCACGTTGCTCAACGAGCTGGAGCGCACCGGCGGTCGCTACGGCATGCAGGTCATGTGCGAGGGCGGGGGTCTGGCCAACGCCACGATCATCGAGCGCCTCGACGCAGCTGCCTCCACCGGCGGAGCCGTCTGATGCCGCGCATGAACATCAGCGGCGCCTCGGCCATCGTCACCGGCGGCGCATCCGGCATCGGTGAGGCCTCGGCTCGCCAACTCGCCCTGCTCGGCGCACGGGTGGTCATCGCCGACCTCAACGAAGAGCTCGGCCAGGCCGTGGCCAACGACATCGGCGGCCTCTTCGTGCGCTGCGACGTCTCCAGCGAAGAGGACGGCGCGGCAGCCGTCGCTGCGGCCTCGGAGATGGGACCGTTGCGCGTGCTCGTCAACTCCGCCGGCCTCGGCCGCGCGGCTCGCACAGTCGACCGGAACAACGATCCGATGCCGCAGGCCACGTTCGACTTCGTGATTCGGATCAACCTGCTCGGCTCGTTCAACATGCTCCGCCAGTCGGCGGCGGCCATGGCCAAGACCGAGCCGCTCGATGCCGACGGCTCACGCGGCGTCATCGTCAACATGGCCTCGGCGGCCGCATTCGACGGCCAGATCGGCCAGGCCGCGTACTCTGCGTCCAAGGGTGGCATCGTCGGTATGACCCTGCCGATCGCGCGTGACCTGTCGGCCGTGGGCATTCGTGTCAACACCATCGCTCCGGGCTTGATCGACACACCGATCTACGGCACGGGCGAGGCATCGGAGGCGTTCAAGGCCAACCTCGGCCAGTCGGTGCTGTTCCCCAAGCGCCTCGGTTCGGCCGAAGAACTGGCGTTCATGGTCGTCGACCTGGTGACCAACCCGTACATGAACGCCGAGACCATCCGGGTCGACGGCGGCATCCGGATGCCACCCAAGTAGTCACATCTCGTCACATCTCGTCACATCTCGTCGAGCGCTTCGATCACGCCGACATACGTCGTTGCGGCCGGCATCGCGGCAATCTCTGACGCGACCTGGATGGCTGCCTCGCGGACGCTCGCGTCGTCCAACAGGCGGTCGAGGCATTCGGTGAGATCACTGGCGCTGCGTCGGTCGAACTCGGCGACGAGGCCGGCTCCGGACGCTGCGACGGCATCGGCGTTCTGCCATTGATCGGCAGCGAGTGGCACCACCAGCTGGGGCAGGCCACGACTCGCCGCTGCCAGCAGGGTGCCAGCGCCGCCGTGGCAAACCACGATCGATGCCCGGTCCAACACCAGGTGATGGGGCACGAAGGGGACGATCTCCACGTTGGCGGGAATGTGTCCGAGGGCATCCCGATCGAGGTGAGCGCCGATCGTGGCGACGCAATCCACGTCCTGCTCGGCGATCGCATCGAGCGCGGCCCGCCACGGCGCCTGGACGGCTGCGGCCTCGGTGCCGAACGTGAGATAGAGACCCGGGCGTTCGGTGCCGAACTCCTCCATCCACACCGGCGCCTCGGCGTCCGGATCGGGGATGAACGTCTCCGGGCGTAGCTGTTGGAGGGCGGCCAGTTCGGGTCGCTGACCGAACGACGGCGGGAAGGGGTGCA
>JAYTSB010000143.1:0-4736 GCA_043745825.1 Actinomycetota bacterium
TCATCAAGACCGCCTGGTACAACGAGACCTTCTCGTTCCGGGGCAAGCAGTTCATCCTGCCGCCCGACGACGTGCCCGACCGTGGCGCCTACGTCGACCATCTCACGCTCATTCCCAAACCGCGCCGGGTCGTTGACATCTACCAGCCGGTGACCTCGCCGGAGACCATCGAGTACGTGCCCCGCGCCGGCCACAAGGCCGTGTACTGGCTGCAGAACGCGGAGAGCCAGAAGCAGAAGTGGGACCGCTACGCCGAGATCCGCGAGGACATGGGCCAGCCCGTCGCCGCAGGCGAGGACCGCTGCCTCGTGCTCAACCTGCACGTCGGCCGCACGCGTGAGCAGGCAATGGTCAAGGGCAAGCCCGGCCACGACGAGTTCAACAAGTTCCTCTCCCCCTACGGCCGATTCAGCAGCTACCGCAATCCCGACGGCTCGAAGGTGGCGTTCGACCACTGCCCGACGGTGGAGGAGTCGAATGCGCAGAAGATTCAGATCGTCGGCTCGATCGACGACGCCGTCGATGCCATCGGCTACTGGCGCGACCTGCTCGACCTCAAGCACATCTGCTTCTTCTTCGACTATCCGGGCCTCACGCGCGAGGACATGAACGAGCAGATGCACCTCGTGGCCGACGAGGTGTTCCCTCGCCTCGGCGAGCCGATCGAGCGCCGGCCGCTCACCGGCACCCCGCTCGTCTGAGCCGCACGCCATGATCCTGCGGTCAGCCACCTTCGCCGACGGCCGCGTCACCGACCTGCGCATCGTCGACGGCGTCATCGTCGAGATCGCCGTGGACATCACGGCGACGGCCGACGAGGAGATCCTCGACCTCGAGCACCGCCTGCTGCTGGCGTCGTTCGCCGAACCCCACGCCCACCTCGACAAGGCCTTCCTGTCCGAACGGATCCCCAACCCGACGGGTGACCTGATGGGCGCAATCCGGGCAATGGAGGCCAACCGCCACCTCATCACCGAGGAGGACACGATCGAGCGGGCCGAGCGGGCCGTTCGACTGCTCGTGCAGAACGGCGCCTCGATGGTCCGCACCCACGCCGACACCACCATCGACAGCGGGCTCACCAGCGTTCACGCGCTGACCGAGGTACGGCGCCGGGTCGCCGACGTGTGTGAGATGCAGATCGTGTCGCTCGTCAGCTGGCCGGTCACCGGCGCTGCCGGGGCCAACTCACGGGCAATGCTCCGTGAAGCCTTGCAGGCCGGCGCCGATGTCGTGGGCGGATGCCCTCACCTCGAGATCGACTCCGCCGCTGCGAACGAGACCCTGCTCGGCATCGCCGCCGAGTACGGACGCGACGTGGACCTGCACACCGACGAGACCCTGGACTCGGAGGTGCTGTCACTCGCCGATCTCGCCGAGCGGGTCATTGCGAGCGGCTTCCCCCATCGCGTCACCGCGAGCCACTGCGTCAGCCTGTCAATGCAGCCCGAGACCCGCCAGCGCGAGGTGGCCGAGCTCGTGGCGACGGCCGGCATCGATGTGGTTGCCCTCCCGCACACGAACCTGTTCCTGCAGGGCCGAGACCACCAGTCGGCGATGCCGCGGGCGCTGACGGCCGTGCGTGCGCTGCGCGCTGCGGGTGTGAATGTGTGCGCCGGAGCCGACAACCTGCAGGATCCGTTCAACCCGATGGGACGTGCCGATCCGTTGGAGACCGCCTCGCTGATGGTCATGGCTGCGCACCTGCTTCCCGACGATGCCCTGCACGCTGTCAGCGGCGCGGTCCGCCAGGCGGTCACGGGCCGCACCGGCGGGATCGCGGTCGGCGAACCCGCCGATCTCGTCGCGCTCCATGCGTCCAGCGTCCGCGAGGCACTTGCGTTCGGCCCGACGGATCGCCTGGTGCTGCGCCGCGGCCGGCTGATCGGCGGTCACATCCCGAAACGAACTGTTCACGGTTCACGGGACGGTCGTTCCGACGACGTGCTCTAGTATTGATTCCGCATGGGGAGCGACGCGACAACAGGTCTTTCGTCCGATGGGCGTGTGCGGGGTCGACTTGACGGTCGCCGGGCCATCATCACCGGCGCGGCGCGTGGTATCGGGGCAGAGATCGCCCGCACCTATGCCACCGAGGGCGCCCGGGTGGTAATGCTGGACATTGCCGATGAACAGGTGCGCGAGCTCGCCAAGAGCGTGGACGGTGAGGCGGTCGTGGTCGACCTGGCCGACGCCAGGGCCACTGCGGCAGCAACTGAGGAGGCCATCGAGATCCTCGGCGGCGTGGACGTCCTGGTCAACAACGCCGGCATCTTGCAGATGGCGCCCATCCTCGACATGACCGTGGAGAACTGGGACCTCACCTTCGACATCAACGTGCGCTCGATGTTCATCACCACCCAAGTCGCCGGGCGCGTCATGCGTGACCAGGGCATCGGGGGCCGGATCGTCAACATGGCCAGCATCGGCGGCAAGCTCGGTGCCCCGAACCAGGCCCACTACGCCGCATCCAAGGCTGCAGTGATCGCGTTCACGCGGGTGACGGCAATGGAGCTCGGACCGTTCGGCATCAACGCCAACTGCATCTGCCCGGGCTACGTGCTGACGGAGATGGGCGCGGCCACCCGCACGCCCGAGATGGTGGCCGCCTGGTCGGCCAAATCCCCCCTCGGGCGCCTTGCCGAGACCACCGACGTCGCCAGGATGGCGCTGTTCCTGGCGTCCGACGATGCCTCGTACTGCACCGGCCAGGCCATGAATGTGTCCGGCGGAATGGTGATGCACTGAGATCATGGACACTACGTTGGACCACATGACAACCACCCCGTCTCCGGACCGCGCGGGTACGCCTGCGCTTCGTTTCGCCGGCGTGTCGATGGTGTTCCCCGACGGCACGCACGCCCTGAGTGAGACGAGCTTCGACGTGCATCCCGGAGAGTTCGTCACGGTCGTCGGGCCATCGGGATGTGGGAAGAGCACGTTGCTGCGCATCGCCTCCGGTCTGAACCCCGCCACGAGCGGCTCGGTCACCGTCGACCGATCCAGCCTCGGCTACGTGTTCCAGGACGCAACCCTGCTGCAGTGGCGCAACGTGCTGCGCAATGTCGAGCTGATGGCCGAACTGGAGGGCGTGCCCAAGGACGAGCGTCGGCGGCGGGCCCATGAAGCGATCGAGCTGGTCGGCCTCAGGGGCTTCGAGACCAAGTACCCCAAGCAGCTCTCGGGCGGCATGAAGATGCGCGCCTCGCTTGCTCGGTCGCTGGTGTTGAAACCCACGGTCTTCTTGTTCGACGAACCGTTCGGTGCCGTCGACGAAATCACACGCGAGCGGCTCAACGACGAGGTCATCAGCCTGTTCCAGCTCGAGGGCTTTGCCGGGTTGTTCATCACCCACTCGATCAGCGAGGCCGTTTTCCTGTCCACGCGTGTGCTCGTGATGAGCGCTCGGCCCGGGCACATCGTGGCCGACTTCCGGGTGCCGTTCGCGTACCCCAGAGATCCAGAACTGCGATTCGAGCCGGCATTTGCCGAGCTGTGCGGGCGGATCTCCCACGAGCTGCGCGGAGCCCACTCATGAGCCTCACCACCCACCGCCCCGCCGCCAAGATCGTGCCGCGCGAGGACGCACTCGAACAGCTCGGTCCCCGCCCCAAGGACGATCGCAAGCTCTCCCTCAGCCGGTTCATCGGGCCGCCCATCGTGCTGGTCATCTTCCTCGCGGTCTGGCAGTACTTCCACGAATCCGGCATGCGCCGGTTCTTCGACAAACCCGGCTTCCTCCTCCCGTCGCCGGTGACCGTCTTCAACGATTCCTTCGTGAACGGTGTGGCGCGCAGCAAGTTGCTCAACGGCGTCAAGTGGACGATGGTCGTTTCGTTGGTCGGCCTCGGCATCACCATCGTCATCGGAATGTTGCTCGCCGTCGTCATGGCGCAGGCCCGCTGGGCAGAGCGGTCCTTCTACCCCTACCTCGTTGCCTTGCAGGCCATCCCCGTGCTCGCGATCGTTCCGATCATTCTCTCGGTGTTCGGCACCGGAATGCAGTCACGTCTCTTCGTCTGCGTGATGATCGCCTTCTTTCCGATCGTCACCAACACACTGTTCGGCCTTCAATCGGCCGAGCCGGGCCAACACGACCTCTTCACGCTGCGCGGTGCATCTCGTTGGGTGCGGCTCTGGAAGCTGCAGGTGCCTGCGGCACTGCCGGCCGTGTTCACCGGTTTCCGCATCTCGGCCGGCCTGTCCGTGATCGGCGCAGTCGTCGGCGAGCAGTTCTTCCGTGCGGGCGACAAGCCGGGCATCGGCATCGTCATGGAGAGCTATCGCCAGAAGGCGGTGTACCCCCAGGTGTACGGCGGCCTGATTCTCGGTTCGGCACTGGGCATCTGGTTCTTTTTGGTGTTCGGCCGGCTCAGCCGGCGAGTGGTCGGCCACTGGTACGACGCAAGCCGCAAGACCGTCTGACCCACAAGATCTATCCATCCGAGATCTGCACTGTGCAGGTCTCCCGATTGAGCGTGAACCACCAACAAGGGAGAGAAAGCAATGCAACACCGACGCAGTAAGGCGCTGTACAGCAGCGTCCTGGTTGCCGGCCTCGTCCTCGCCGCATGCGGCAGCGACGAGAAGAAGGCCGCCGAAACCACAGCAGCAAGTGCCACGACCGAAGCCGCAACGCCTGCCACCGAAGGCGGTGCTGCCGTCTCGCTGAAGGGCGTCTGCCCCGACACGGTGAGCATCCAGACCGACTGGAACCCGGAGGCCGAGCACGGCTT
>JAYTSB010000144.1:0-1513 GCA_043745825.1 Actinomycetota bacterium
TCATCGCCGCCACGTCCATCTGTCAGTGATGTCTCGCGACACCAGAGTTTCCTATGTCCTGAGAGACCCGTTTCCCATGTCCTGACTCAGCACACTGCCGGGGGCGCAGTGTGATCTCTCAGGAGATCGGAAACGGACCGAACCCTCACGGGTGATTCGGCCTGAGATCCCCAGGTCACTCCCAACTTTGGAACGACGACCTGGTGGAGCTGCGGGCCTCGCGTGACGCTCGCCCCACCACCCCTACCCATCGAGGCGTGGCGTCGCTGGAACCGTAGGGGTTTCCCCGATTCAACGCGCGCGCTGATCTGGGCACGATCGTCGAACAGCAACTCCCCATGAGTGCATCGATTGGAGCATCCAGTGAAAACACCTCGATTCTTGTCCGACGCTCGGACGAAGGTGACAGCGGCCTTCGTGCTCGGTGCCTTGGTCTGCAGCCTGCCCGGGGCATCGGCGGCACCCGGCGATCCAGCCAGCGGCATCGTGACCATCAACCCGGTTCGAATCCTCGACACCCGCAGTGGGCTCGGCGCACCCGCCGCCCCCGTTGGCGCCGGCCAGACGATCGACCTGGCCGTCGCCGGTGTCGGCGGCGTGCCTGCCAATGCCACCGGCGTGGTGGCCAACGTGACAGTGACCGGTGGCACGGCCGGATCGTTCATCACCGTCTGGCCCACAGGCGAGGCACGGCCAACGGCCTCCTCGCTCAACGTGACGCCTGGCCTCGACCTCCCCAACGAAATCACGGTGGCACTCGGCGTAGGCGGCAAGATCTCCTTGTTCAACAACGGCGGGACCGTCAACCTGGTCGCGGACGTCACCGGGTACCTGATTCCGGGTGGATCCGGCGGCGGCGGCGGCGCGACCTCGCTCACCCGGACCAAGATCGACACGCCGACGATCACCGCCTCCACGAAGATCCAATCGCTCTCCCTTCCGGCTGGGAGCTGGCTGGTGCTGGGCCGTGTCGACGGCGCCCACAACGGAACGACCGGCTCGACCCGGATGGAATGCGACATCCTCGACGGCACCGGCACCTCGATCGATCACGCGAAGATGCGCGCGCAGGACAGCAACGCCGTGCAGCCGATGCAATTCGTATCGCTGACACTGCAGGGCATCGCAACGCTCGCCACACCTGGCGTGGTTCAGCTCAGCTGCGGCTCCACCACAGCCTCCTCGTTCACGCTGACAACAGCCGATATGTCCGCCGTTCAGGTCGCTGCACCCACCGTCCAGCCATGAGGCGTTGACGGGCGCGCTGCGCGAACAGCGCGCCCGATGCGCCGCTCGGGGCGGGGCCCGGACACGCCCATCAGTGGTGATCTTGAGTGCTCGTTCTGCTCGGCTCGCGATTCCTGAGATGGGACAGATCGCCGACTACACGGGTGATAAGTGCGGGCCACGTGATGCCTTGCCACAGCGCGTCGCATTCGGCGAGTAGTCTCGTTGCTTCGTTGAGAATCGCTGAGTCTGTCGTGTCTCGCTGCCCGCAGTTCGCAGTCCACCA
>JAYTSB010000145.1:0-3549 GCA_043745825.1 Actinomycetota bacterium
GTGCAACTGTGGCTCCCCGTCGGCGCGCTCTACGGCATCGGCGTCGGCTTCGCCCACGCAGCCTGCAACGCGACTGCGTTGCGCTACGTGCCGAGCGAGCGACTCGGCATCGGTGGGGCGATGTCGCGCATCGGCATGGAGCTCGGTGGCGTCATCTCCGTCGCAGTCGCCGTCGCCCTCGTGTCGGCGGCCGACGACCCCATCGCAGGCGTACGGACCGTGACCCTGTTGCTCAGCGGCGTCTGCACCGTCGGCGCCGTGCTCGCCCTGCGACTGCGCCCGAACCGGTCAGTCCGCGTCGAGACGGCTCTCGATTCCGCAACGACCTGAGGGCCATCCGGGCGAGCGGCCGATCATGTGGCCACGACGATGAATCGATCGCCGCCCAGGCGAGCGGGGATCTGGTCGGCCGCAAAGCAGCGCAGCTCGATGCTCGTACGCGACTGGGCCATGGCGCCGTCCACCAGGGTGCGGTGCAGTACATGGCCCGCGAACAACACCGCGTCACCGGCACGCAGGAGCGGACGCAGCCGCGGGGTATCCAGCCAGAGTGCGTCGACGGCGGCGTCGCGCAGTTCCGCCGGCGTCAACATCCGGTCGATCGGCGTCGCCATCAGCTCCAGGCCGGGGGCATCATCGCCGCACGGCGTGAGCGCAATCCAGCAAGTGACCATGTGCAGCAGTGCATCGGCGGGAGGCGCGTCACCATCGCCGCCAAGGAAGTCGAACCGCAGCGCGCCGTCCTGGTGCCAGCTCTGCGGCTGAGACGTGGGCAGGCCAATGGGGTGCGGGCCAGCGACGGGTGGGGCAGCGATGGGCGGGGCAGCGATGGGCGGGTGCTGGCGACGGATCCAGCATTGGTCGGCGTCGATGGCCACCGTCCCGAGCGCGGTGGCGCACCACGCCCGCACCGGCGCGGCCAGCGAGGACCACACCGAGGCCGCGTCCAGCCCCGGCACCACGTCGACCACCCTCGACGACGCCTGCGCATCGAAGACGCCGGCGTCATCGATCAGCCGGAGCCACGCCGAACACAGGTCTGGCGTGGCCGCTGCGTGGTACACGGCAGGATCGGGTCGTTGCATCATGCTGAGCGAAGACGCTAGCGAGCCCGATGGACCAGGCATTGTCCCCGCTCCGCAACCCGTCCGAGCCGAGTAAGTTCGGCGGCGTGCCGAGGATCACGTTCACCGCGAACCTGCGCCGCCACGTGGCGTGCCCGAACGCGGAGGTCGCCGGAGCGACGGTTGCCGAGTGCCTGGCTGCCTACTTCGCGGAGCAGCCGCAGGTGCGCACGTACGTCCTCGACGACCAGTCATGCGTGCGCCGCCACGTGGCGGTGTTCGTCGGTGACGAACAGGTCTGCGACCCGGCCACGCAAACGGATCCGGTGAAGCCGGGCACGGAGATCACCGTGATGCAAGCACTCTCGGGAGGATGACGATGACGTTGCTCGTCGGGACCAGAAAGGGGCTGTTCACGCTGGAGCACGCGAACGGCACATGGCAGATCGACACCGTCGACTTCCTCGGAGAACCGGTGACGGCAGCCGTGGTGGGTCGCGACGGGGCCGTGTACGCCGCGATCGGCACCGGCCACTTCGGTGCGCACCTCTGGCGGCGCGAGCAGGGGGCAGCATGGGTCGAGGTCGGCGCGCCTGCCTATCCGGAACGGCCGGCCGACGCCACCGACATCTCGCCGATGACCCAGCAGCCCTGGCCGTGGACGGTGCAGCTCATGTGGACGCTGGAGAACGGCCCGGCGGAGCGTCCCGGCGAATTGTGGTGCGGCACCATCCCGGGCGGGTTGTTCCGCTCCAAGGATCGTGGCGTCACGTGGTCGCTGGTGCGCTCGCTGTGGGACATGCCGGAGCGCACCGAGTGGTTCGGCGGCGGCTACGACTGGCCCGGCATCCACAGCATCAGTTGCGATCCGCGTTCGCCCGACACGATCCTCATCGGCATCTCCTGCGGCGGGGCGTGGATCAGCGATGATGCGGGCGCAAGCTGGGCGCCCACGCACGGCATGCGCAACGAGTACATGCCGCCCGGCCTCGAGTACGGCCCGGTGGTGCAAGACCCACACCGCCTCGCGCGCTGCGCTGCTGCCCCCGATGCGGTGTGGAACCAGCATCACAACGGCTGCTTCCGCTCCACCGACGGCGGCCGGACATGGACCGAGATCCACGATCGTCCGCCGGCCGTGTTCGGCTTCGCAGTCGTCGCTCACCCCACCGACCCGGAGACGGCCTGGTTCGTGCCCGCGATCAAGGACGAGCTGCGCATCCCCGTGGACGGAAGGTTGGTGGTGAGCCGCACCACCGACGGCGGCCGGTCGTTCGAGGTGCTCGGCGACGGTCTGCCCGCGGCCCACGCGTACGACCTCGTCTACCGCCATGCCCTCGATGTGGATCACACCGGCGAGGTGCTGGCGATGGCATCCACCACGGGTTCGCTGTGGATCAGCGAGAACGCCGGCGAGCAGTGGACCACTGTGTCCACGAACCTCCCACCGGTGTACTTCACCCGCTTCATGTGATGCCTGGCCGCGCGGGTAGCGTCGGAACGGACCGCCCCGAACTCGGTCCGAGATGGAGCAGCAGTGGCACACGACCTCATCATCCGCAATGGCACAGTCGTCGACGGCACGGGTGCGCCCGAGCGTCAGGCCGATGTCGCCATCGACGGTGAGCGCATCACCGCCCTGGGCGATCTCTCCGACGCCACAGCGCGCCAGGAGATCGACGCCACCGGGTTGGTGGTGACGCCAGGGTTCATCGACCTGCACACGCATCTCGACGCTCAGGTGGCGTGGGATCCGCTGATGACATCCAGCTCCTGGCACGGTGTCACCACGGTGCTGATGGGCAACTGCGGTGTCACCTTCGCACCGGTGGCCAAGGACGATCGGATCTTCCTCGCGGAGATGATGGAGAGTGTCGAGGACGTGCCGCGCGAGGCGATCCTCGGTGGCCTCGACTGGGACTGGGAGACCTATCCGCAGTACCTCGACGCAGTCGGTCGAATAGGGCCCGCCGTCAACGTCGTGGGCATGGTGGGCCACTGCGCCATCCGCTACAACGTGATGGGCGAGCGCTCACTGTCCGCCGAACCGGCAACACCGGCCGAGCTGGAGCGGATGCGCAACATCGCCGCGGAGTCCGTGGCCGGCGGTGCGGTCGGCTTCTCCACGTCGCGCATCCTGCTGCACATCGTGCCGGACGGGCGCTACGTGCCCGGCACGCTCGCCCCGCTGGACGAGTACCTCGCGATCGCCGATGGCATGAACGCAGCCGGCGGCGGCCTGTTCCAGGCGGTCAACGACTTCGCCACCAAGCCCCAGGACGAGATCGTTCTGCTGCGCGAGATGGCCCGCGCGTGCGGCGACGTACTATTCTCCGGTGGCGCCGGCAACAGCGGAAGCTCCGGTGTCGACATGTTCAGTGCGTTCCTCGAGGACACCAACGCCAACGTCGGCCGGATGACGCTCGCCACCCAGACTCGACCCAGCGGCACGCTGTGCGGCCTGGCCCAGGTGGCGCCCGTCAAG
>JAYTSB010000146.1:0-4998 GCA_043745825.1 Actinomycetota bacterium
GGGTTCAGCACGAGCCGCACGCCCCTGCACCGCAGCAAAGGTGGCGAGCTGGTACCCGGGACCACGGCTGGAGCCGACGAGCTGCTCGGCATCGGCCGAGCCATCCGCCGCGCCGGCCACGGTGTCTTCCAGTTCGCTCCGGAACACGCCAACGTGCCGGTGCAGGAGTGGCCGTGGATGCGCGAGCTGGCCGCTCTCACCGGCCAGCCGGTGTGCGTGAACCTCAACCAACCGGACTCGGCGCCGGAGGTGTGGCGCACGGTGCTCGGTCTGCTCGACGACGCTGCTGCCGAGGGACTTCCGTTGTACGCACAGGTGGCGGGCCGGTCGATCGGCATCCTGTACTGCCTCCACGGGAGCGTGCACCCATTGTTGTTCCACCCGGCCTACGCCGAGGTCGCACATCTGCCGATGCCGCAGCGCCTGGCGGCGCTCGCCGAGCCCGAGCGACGGCGGCGCATCGTGGAGGACGTGCCCGACGAAGGGGGCCTGTTCCGCGCCGTGGTGCTGGACAACCTGAGCCGGATCTACCCCGTCGACGGTGCCATCATCGACTACGAGCCAGACGCCTCGGCGTCGGTGCTGGCCCGGGCCGAGGCAGGGGGGACGCCGCCGATGGAGTTGCTGCTCGACCAACTCACGTCGGCGGAGGGCAATGGCATGATCTATGCGCCCTTCTTCAACTACAGCTACGGGGACCTGTCGATGACGTACGAGGCGACCCGCCATGAACGTACGCGGATGGGCCTCAGCGACGCCGGCGCCCACTGTGGGGCGATCTGCGACGGCGGCACGCCCACGTTCATGCTCACCCACTGGACGCGTGACCGCACGCGCGGTCCAAAGCTGCCCTTGGAGCACGTCGTGCACCGCCAGACGCGCCAGACCGCCGAACTGTACGGGCTCCGCGATCGCGGCGTGGTGGCGCCCGGCATGCGTGCCGATCTCAACCTGATCGACTACGACGCGCTGTCCTTCGACCTGCCCAGAATGGCCTTCGACCTGCCCGCCGGAGGCCGGCGGCTGGTGCAGCGCGGCATCGGCTACCGCGCTGTGTTCGTGCGAGGCGTGCAGACCGTGGCCGACGACGAGTTCACCGGGGCCCTGCCCGGCATGCTCGTGCGCGGCCCGCGAATCACTCCGTCAGCGGGTCGAGCCGGGGGCTGAACACGAAGAAGTGCCGCAGGTACGGCGCCGGATCGGCGCCAACCCAGTCGTACGCCGAGACCTGCGCCGGGCTGCGCCGGCCGAGCGCTGCACGGAACAGCTCGAACCGACTCACGCGCAGCGACACGGGCGTGTCCTGCGGCCCAAGCACATCGCCCTCGTACTCATGGGTGTGTACGTCGATCACGGCCCGCATGGCGCCGGCGCCGTGTGGGCCGGAGAGGAACTCTTCGAACGGCGCCGCGTCCACCGCCCAGTCATGCAGCAACCGGGCCCAATGGATCGTCGCGGTGGCGCTCGACCTGGGCGGCCGTCCAGGGATCGGTGGCCACACCCACCAGGTTGCCAGTGCGTGCATCCGCGGTGATGCCGCGCAGGTGAGCGACCACATCGTGAACTGTCCAGCCCGGTGTGGCCGGACACGGACGACCCGCGACATCAGCCGGTGCATGGTCCAACACCGCAGTGATCCGCTGTCGGGCGGTGGCGTACAGTTCTCCCAGATCCATGCTCATCGCCGGATCGTACGTCGCAGGGGGGCGAACACGATGGACGCAGCCACAGATCGAGTCGGACATCTGGAATCGCTGGAACGCGAGGGCCGGCTGCTCGCGACGGCGGCCAGAGACGCTGGGCCGGACGCCGTGGTCCCCACCTGTCCGGGGTGGACCGTGCGCGACCTCGTCCTGCACCAGGGCGAGGTGCACCGTTGGGCCACCATCGTGGTGCGGGACGCACTGCCCAAGCCCTCGGCCGTGCCCGCTGATCACCTCGGCGCGCTGCCGGACGACGACCACCTGATCGAGTGGTTCGCGACCGGCCACGCACGTTTGCTGGCCGCGCTCCGAGCCGCGCCCGACGACCTCGATGCGTTCCGCTTCCTCGCCGAGGCTCCCCCGGCGGCCACGTTCTGGGCGCGCCGGCAGGCGCACGAGACCGAGGTGCACCGCGTCGACGCCGAGTCAGCACTGGGCACGCTGACACCGATCGAACCCCACCGCGCCGCCGACGGCGTGGACGAGTTGTTGACCGGCTTCATCCCGCGCCCGCACATGCGGCTGCGCACCGACTCACCGCGCACCCTGGCGATCGTGCTCACCGATCACCCGGGCGCCTGGCACCTCGCCTTTGGCGACGGCCCCGTCGCGACCACGCGGGGCCATCGAGCCGGCCAGGCGCCGGCGGACTGCACCGTGCAGGGCACCGCTGCCGACGTGCATCTCGCGCTGTGGAACCGGCGAGGCACGGAACCGCTGGACATCACCGGCGACGCCGGCGTCCTCCACCGATTCCGCGAGCAGGTGCAGATCACCTGGGGTTGAGGGTTTCAGTGGTTGAGAGGGTCAGTGGTAGAAGGGCTGCTCGCCGGTGGCGTGATCGGTGAGGTCCTTGACGCGGTCGATGCCGTCGATCTGATCCACGAGCATGGTCTGCACACCCTCCAGCATGGTCATCCGGCTCATCGAGCAGCCGTGGCAGCCGCCGCCCATTGTCAAGAACGCGGTGCCCTCGGTGTCGTGGCCGACGAAGGTGACGAAGCCACCGTGCGCAGCGAGCGCCGGGTTGACGTCGGAGGAGATCACGGCTTCGACCTCGGCCGACAGCGCGTCATCGCTGACCAGACCTTCGACCGAGATCGTTGCCGGCTTGTTCGGATTGCGGATGACCAGACCTTGGGACGCCGTGAAGTCAAGCGTCGCGCCCGTGAGCAGCTCCAGGTCCTTGGCCGGGATGATGACCTTCAAACCCTCGTGCGTGCGCACCTCGTCGGTGAACGCTGCCTTCGTCGTGATCTCGAACGACAGGTCGTACCGAAACTCCTGGCCGGGATCGCTGACGATCTCCAAGCGTAGGCCGAGGCGATCGGTCTCGGGCTCCTCATCGCGCATCGTCACGATCTGCTCGTGGGCGGCAGCAGTGATCGAGATGATCTGATCGGTCTCGGCTGGTGCAGATAGGGGACTCACCCCGAAAACGCTACCGCCGGAATTCGGACCGGCGTCGACCAGCGTCGACCGGCGTCAACCGCCGCCGTCGCACTCGATGCGCTGGCCGGTGACGTAGCCGGCACCGGCGGTGCAGAGCCACAGGACTACGTTCGCCACATCGAGCGGCTGGCACACCCGACCGAACGGCGAGTTCGCATCCATCGAGCGGAGGTCCTCCATGTCGCGCCTGCCGCTGAAGGCGCGAGCCAAGCGCAACCCCATGTCGGTCTCGACCAGACCGGGGGCGACGATGTTGACGTGGATGCCGTTGCGCCGCTCCTCTTTCGCGAGCGTGAGCGCCAGCGCTTCCAATGCAGCCTTGGCCATGTTGTAGGGCGCTCCGTTGGCGGCCATGTGCGAGGTGGCCACCGAGGAGATCATCACGATGTCTCCGCGACCGCGTTCGCGCATCGAGGGCAGGACGAGGCGGGACAGGTGATGGGCGCCGAACGCATGCGTGGCCACCACCCGTTGCAGCTCTGCGGGATCGGTGTCGGCAACGGCCTGGCCGCGTGACGCAATGCCGGCGTTCAGCACGAGGATGTCGATGTGGCCGAGGTCGGCCAGGACGGCGTTCACCATCGTCGCGTCGGCCTCGGCATCGTCGATCGAGGCCGCGTACGTAGCCGCGCTGCCACCCGCAGCGTGGATGCCCGCAACGGTCTCCTCGGCCGCTTCCCGGTCGCGGCGGTAGTTCACCGCCACCGTGGCGCCGTGGGCGGCCAGCAGCTCGGAGATGCCCCTGCCGATGCCGCGTCCTCCGCCGGTGACGAGCGCAACCCGCCCCGCCAGTTCCCCTGATTGTTCACTCATCACGATCCCTTACATGCCATGTGTCGTTGCCGCGTGTCGTTGCCGCGTTTCATTGCCGCGTATGGCAACCTTGCCCCATGCAAGACGGCAGCCGAAAAGCGATCATCGCAGCATTCTTCGCCAACCTCGGCATCGCGGTGGCCAAGTTCGTCGGCTTCGTGATCACGGGCTCCGCCGGTCTGCTGGCCGAGGCCGGGCATTCCCTCGCCGACACCGGCAACCAGGCGTTGTTGATGCTCGGTGGCAAGCGGGCGGCGCAGCAGCCGAACCAACGCCACCAGTTCGGCTACGGCAACGAGCGCTACTTCTGGGCCTTCGTGGTGGCCCTTGTCCTGTTCAGCGGAGGCGGCCTGTTCGCACTGTTCGAAGGCGTCCAGAAGATGCTGCATCCGCACGAGGCGGACAGCATCGGCGTGGCCATCGGCATCCTCGTCGCAGCGGTCGCGCTGGAGACATTCTCGTTGATGACGGCCGTCAAAGAGGTCAATCACGTCAAGCCGGCCGATCAGTCCTACTGGCGGTTCGTGCGCACCGCCAAGCACCCCGAACTTCCCATCGTGCTCCTGGAGGACATCGGCGCCGAGATCGGTCTGCTGTTCGCTCTCTTTGGTCTGCTGATGACCCACTTCACCGGGAATGCTCGCTGGGATGCTGCTGGATCGGTCGCCATCGGCGTGTTGCTCGTGGTGATCGCGATCATCCTCGCTGTACGGATGAAGGCCCTGCTCATCGGTGAGAGCGCGTCGCAGAGCGATCAGGACGCCATCACCAACGCCCTGACCACGCCAAGCCAGGTGGAGCGGGTGATCCACCTCCGCACTGTGTACTTCGGGCCGGAGGAGCTGATGGTGGCGGCCAAGGTCGGCTTCGCTGCCGATCTCACGGTGGCCGAGCTCGCCGAAGCGGTGGACGCGGCCGAGGCCGCGGTGCGCGAGCGTGTGCCGGCGGTGGGGCTGATCTACATCGAGCCCGACCTCTATCGCGAGACGGTGTGATTTCGCGAGTCGGTGTGCGCCGCCGCCGCCGACCC
>JAYTSB010000147.1:0-3167 GCA_043745825.1 Actinomycetota bacterium
CGCCGTCGAGGTTCAGCCGACCGTCGCCGATGATCGTTTCGAGGAACTGGCTGTGATGGACGACCTCGTAGTGCCCGCCGAGCTGGGGGTACTCGTTCAGCAGCGTGTTGAAGCAGTGAGGGCACTGCGTGATGATCTTCTTCACGCCCATGCCGTCGAGCATTTCGATGTTCGGCATCGCCAACATCTGGAAGAGGTACTCGTTGCCGCTGCGTCGGGCGGAGTCGCCGGTGCACATCTCCGAAGGCCCGAGGATGGCCACGCTGATGCCGGCCCGCTTCAACAGCTTGGCCATCGATTGAGTGACCTTCTTGTTCTTGTCGTCGAACGATCCGGCGCAGCCGACCCAGTACAGGTATTCGGCCTCGAGCGGTTCGCCCGGATCCACGACGGTGACGTCGAGCCCCTTGGCCCAGTCGCCACGCTCGCCCTGGGCCATGCCCCACGGGTTGCCCTGGTTCTCCATCGCCCGGTAGGCGTTGCCCAGCTCGGCCGGGAAGTTGCTCTCCATCAGGGAGAGGTACCGGCGCATGTCGAGGATCTTGTCGAGGATCTCGATGTTGACCGGACAGATCTCGTCACACGCCTTGCAGCTGGTGCATGCCCAGATCTCCTCGGCGGTGATGCGTTCGAACAGGGAGTTGGAGCTGATCGTGATCTCGGCGTCCGTACCGATCGGCGGCGACACGTGACCGGCTGCAGCGTGCGCTGCCGTGGCGGCCATGACCTCGCCCGTCTTCAGCACGATCTCGCGCGGGTCGAGCGGCTTGCCGGTGGCGTGAGCTGGGCACACGCTGGTGCAGCGACCGCACATCGTGCAGGCGTCGGTGTCCAGCAACTGCTTCCACGTGAAATCCTCCACGACCGCCGCTCCGAAGGTCTCCAGCGAGGTCTCGGTGAGGTTCGGCATGGCCTTCATCGCGCCCTTCGGGCGCTCGCGGTCCTTCAGGTACATGTTGAGCGGCGAGGTGAACATGTGGCGCAGCATCGTGATCGGCAAGATCGCCAGGAAGGCGATGAACGCCAGCACGTGCAGACCCCACGACGCCTGGTGCCAGACGTCCAGTGTGTGCGCGGGCATGCCGTCGAACAGCTTGCTCACCGGATAGCCGATGAAGCTCCATTTCTCGTAGCTCGGCTGTTCGATCTGGGCGATGCGCACGCCTTCGGCGAGAAAGCCGCTGAGCCCGATGGTGAGGAACACGCCGAGGATCAACGCATGCTCGGGCTTGGTCTTGATGCGGATCCGGTACGGCCGCTGGATGTACCGGCGGGCGATGGCCCACAGGATTCCGCCGACGAACACCGTGCCGGCGAAGTCACCGAAGAGCGAGTAGCCCATGTAGACGCGACCGTGCAGGAACTTGAGCGACTCGGGCAGCTGGTGATCGACCTCAAGCACGGTGGTCACGCCGAGCAGCCCCAGGAATCCGAAGTAGATCATGCTGTGCATGAGACCGGCCGCCGAATCGCGCAGCAGGGTCTTCATGTATGCGCCGGCGCGGAAGTCGGCGGCGCGACGCTTGACGTTCTTGGTGGTGGTGCGGCGCCGGTCCGGCCCACCACGCTCCCAGTTCTTCACCCGATCGGCGAACGCAAACGCCCCCCATACCAGCAGCACCGGCACGACGGTGTAGAACGCGATCTGCAGCGGACCGGGGATACCGGAGAACGTCTCGCGCGTGATCTCACTGTCGTCGTGCCACTTGGTGATCAGCGGCACGATGCCAGAGACCACCGTGAAGACGGCCATGAAGATGCCGGAGGCGATGACCAATTGATGGGGCTTGAAGCGCTTCGGAGCGCTGGTGTCAGCTGACTGCGACGATGGGGAGGACGCGTGGGTGCTCATGACGGACCTGAGCCTAGTTGGATGCGGTGACGCGAGCCCATTGCTGCGCCGGGCACAATGGGCGGGTGAACGAGTCGCAGGCGACGGGGCCGATGCCGGGCCGGCGAACCCGGAACGTGCCGACGGGGAACGTGCTGGTCTGGGGCCTGCGGGCGTGCGCCGCTCTGGTCGTCATTGCGTGCACTGCTGCGTGGCTTGCGGTTGACCGGGCCCACCAGGCGGCGCAAGCGCACGTCCGCGCAACCGATGCAGCGCTGGCCTTCACCCTCGACCTGGCCGTCGCCACGGCCGATCTCGGAGCGCAGCTGCAGGCGTCGGTGGATGCGCTCGTCGTCGGCAGCGGGTCCGCTGGCGAGGCCGTCTCGCACACTGTGGCGATCTCCCAGAACCTGCGCCTGCTCGTCGCAGTGGTTGCCGGGTCGCGCAACCTATCCGCAGCGGACACGGATCAGCTCACGTCGGTGACGAACAGCCTCGGGGATCTGGAGGCTGCGCTGCTGGAGACCGAGGGCGGCCTCGGCGAGACCCAGCAGGCACTGACCGACGTCCAGCCACTGGTGCAGACGGCTGCGGTCACGCTGCAGGCCGTGCCGGACGCGCTCCGCGCACAGTCAGCCGATCATCGGGCGGCGGCCGCTGATGGTCGGGCGTTGTGGCGCCTCGGCATCGTGCTCATTGGTCTTTCGCTGCTCACGTTGGTAGCCGTACTGACAGCAGTCGTGCGGCGGTTGGATGCGCTGCGATATCAGCCGAGAGATCAGCCGGCGTAGTTCAGCCGTAGTACTGGCGGTCGAGATCGCGGATGCGGCCGGCCAGCGAGGCGAGCAGCTTGTGCGACAGCGCCGGCACGTCGTCGATCACCGCAGAGAAGTGCCGCTGGGTGATCAGCATCAGCGTGCAATCGGTCTCACAGGTGACCGTTGCGGTGCGCGGGCCGTGGTCCAGCAGCGACAGCTCACCAACAACGGTGCCCGGCCCGAGCGTGGCTACCTTCTTGCCGTTGCGCTTCACGGTGACCGAGCCCTCGAGGACGACGAACGCCTCCCGACCGGTCTGGCCCTGATCGACGATCAACGTGCCAGCGGCCATGGTGATCTCGTCACCGGCCTTGGCGATCTTCTGCAGGTCCTTGGTGGAACACGATGAGAACAGGGACACGTTACGGAGGTGCTCGAGAGATGCCTTCTTGCTGGCCATGCGGTGACTATACGACGTTCGCGACGATGGCCGTGACACGGTTACGTTCAGGTGCCGGCCTGCGCGGCCACTGCCGCTGCCGCCGCAGCGACGGCGTCGACATCGCCGAGGTAGCCCG
>JAYTSB010000148.1:0-5412 GCA_043745825.1 Actinomycetota bacterium
CGACCCTGGTGCGGTCGATCTGTTCGGGGCGCCACGATGTTTGCGCAACACGGGCACGAGCATCGAACAACGCAACGGCGTGGTCTGCGCTGAGCGGCTCGATGCGCTGCAGCTGCTCGACGCTGAGACCGAGACGCATCTGGCTTGTGGCGAGCACGCGCAGGGCGCCGGCGGCGCTGAAAGACAGGATGCGGTCGAGCAGCTCACTCACCGCGTCGACGACGTGTTCGCAGTTGTCGAGGACGAGGAGCGCACCGAGGTTCGACAACGATCGCACCGCATGGTCGGGGCGATCACTGTCGAGCACGATGTCGAGTGCACGGGCGATCGCTGGCAGCACGTGCTGTCCGGCATCGACGTTGGCGAGCTCGACGATTTGTACCCCGTCGTCGAACGAGGACTCGAGGCCTCCCGCCACCGCCCGTGCGATCGACGACTTGCCCACGCCCCCCGGGCCGATGAGGGTGACGAGCGATGAGTGACGCAGCCGTTCTGTGATGGTGGCAATGAGCTCGTCTCGTCCGACCAATTCCATACTCGAAACGCGTCTGACGCCGTCGTCCACGGCCCCCACAAATCGGTAGCCGCGACCGCGCACGGTCCTGATGATGTCCTGGCGCGCGCCGTCATCGCCAACTGCCCTGCGCACCTCCTTGACGCGAGTCGTCAGGTTCGCCTCCGAGACGAACCGATGACCCCACACCCCATCGAGTAATTCGTTCTTGGTGACGACGCCATCGCGGTGCTCGATCAACTGCACGAGGAGATCGAACGCTTGCGGCTCGAGGTGGACCGTCGCGCCCGCACACCGCAGCTCACGACTGGCCAGGTCGACCTCGCAGTCCACAAACCGGTACATCACTCCATCTTGACAGCGCAGGCAGACTCTGCGTTCCACGGCACGCCAACCGGGGGCAATGCGGTCGTGATTGCCGGCGAGCAGCAGCCCGCCGGCGTCTCGTCGACGCGCGCCAGTTCCTCGAAGCGGCGGAACTGCTCGCCGCACCAGACGTCGTCGCGACGTGCGGGATCCACGCAGCTATCGCGGCCGCCGACGCGATCACCTGCCACGCGCTCGGCGAGCGGTCGAGCGACGGTAACCACGCGTCAGCTGTCGACCTTCTGCGCCAGGTCGACGCCAGCCTGGCAACGGCGCTGGCCGCTTCGGTAGTGCTCCTCGCAGGACTGGTCGCCATCCGGCATGACGGGGCCGAAGTCCGCACACCCGTGGCGGGCAGTCCGACGATGGTTCGGCACCGGGGAGCCCGGGGCCGACGAGCCCGGAGCCGGCGAGCCCGTTAGCCCGGGACGACTCCGGAGAGATGCAATCAGATCAATTGATCCGAATCCAGATCATGTGAAGTCAGCGCGTGGCCAGCATTTCGGTCGTGATCTGCCAGTCGAGCGCGGCGGCGAACTTCCGGAGCGTCGTGATGGTGGCGCGCACATCGCCGGCCTCGAGGCGAGCCACGGCGGCTTGCCTGGCGCCCATTCGGGCAGCGAGCTCTCGCTGGCTGAGACCGGCGGCCTCGCGCGCGCCCAGAACCTGCTCGCCGACGTTGAGGGCAAGGCGGCCGGCGTCGTGTGTCTCGCCAAAGGCGGCGCGCGCTCGTCCGCCTTGGGGCGAGCCCTGATGCAACCGAGTGGGCCAACCGCATCGAGCGGGGACTCGTCCGCATCACGAGCGTGACGCTGCTCGTAGTCGGCTTCTCCGCTCGCTCGGCCGGCGACCTTCGCCACGCCCTCGGCTCCGCTCCACTGCGGTCGATGCCCGTGGAGTACTTCACCCCAGCGATCGAAGATCGCGCCATCGCGGTCCAAGCCATCCTCGCCGAGCGAGGACAGCACCGGGCACCATCGATTCCAGACCTGCTCATCGCCGCCGTGGCAGAACTGGCACAGCTCACCGTGCTGCACGTGGACAAGGACTTCGAACTCATCGCCGAAGTCACCGGACAGCCCGTCGAGCGGCTCGGCCAACCCTGACCGACACGAGGACTACTGATGGCCCGAGCGACGATCGAAGAAATCAAGAGGAAACGTCTGGCGGCCATGACCGCATGATCGTCCCAATGCTCTTTACATGATCGTCCCATGTCTGGCTTCACGATCGTCCCGCTTCGGATCGTTATGACACCCTCAAGCGAGAGTTGCCGTCGACAGACAAGGAGGCAGCGATGGTGGTGTACGTGACATATCGGGTGCCCGTCGAGGTGGAGCTGGAGGTCGAGACCGGCGAGATCATCAACGTGCACATCATGGATGAGAAGTTGGAGGGGCCGCTCGGCGTCTTCAACTACGAGCTGCTGCCGATCGGTGGCCGCCTCAGGGAGGAGGTGAAGCTCGTCGAGGTGGCTGAGTGGCCCGCTTGGACCTTCGGCTACTGACTCTCGCGATGGCCCCTCGTGACCGGCTTGGTCCCGGATTGGTTCTTCTCAGGTCCTTCCTCCAACGAACAGGGCGAAACTGAACGCACCGAGAAGGACAGACAAGACCAGGTCAGAGGCATTGCGGCCGAAACGCCGCAGATCGCGAAACCCTGCTACACGTTGAAGCGGAACTCCGTCACGTCGCCATCGACGAACTCGTACTCTTTGCCCTCAACGCGCAGCTTGCCGGTCTCCTTGGCCTTGGCCCACGAGCCGTGGGCCAGGAGCTCATCCCAGTGGATGACCTCGGCGCGGATGAAGCCGCGCTGGATGTCGGTGTGGATCTTGCCGGCGCACTCGGGTGCTTTGTCACCGGCGTGGAACGTCCACGCTCGGGTCTCCTTGTCGCCGGTGGTGAGGAAGGTGCGCAGACCGAGCAGGTGATACGCACTTCGCACCATGCGGAACAGGGCGCCCTCGCCGAGGCCGAATCCTTCGAGCATCTCGGCCCGCTCGGCGGGATCGGTGATGGTGGCGGCCTCGGCCTCCAACTGCACGCACATGCCGATGACCTCGACGTTGGCTCCGGCATCGTTCATCTCGGCGCGCACCCGGTCTTCGACCTCGGGGATCTTGTCCAGCTCGTTCTCGCCGACGTTGACCACGGCCAGCACCGGGCGATTGGTCAGAAGGAAGTGCGGCTGCAGCGCGGCGACGTGGTCGGCCTTCAGGGCGGCTCGGTACAGCGGGCGGCCCTCGCTGAGCGAGGCGTAGGCAGCGTCCAACGCTTCGATCTCGCCACCGAGCGCTTTGTCCAGCTTGGCCTGGCGCTGGGTGGTGCGCAAACGCTTCTCGACGGTCTCGAGGTCGGCGAGGGCGAGCTCGATCTCGACGACGCGGAGATGTTCGAGCGGATCGTCGGGACCCATCACGTCATCGTCCTCGAACGCGCGCAACACGAACACCGTGGCCTCGACCTCGCGGATGTTGGCGAGGAACTTGTTGCCGAGGCCTTCGCCCTTGCTCGCACCCTCCACGAGGCCGCCGATGTCGACCACCTGTACGGCCGCGTGCACGAGCTGCTTGGACTTGCTCATCGAGCCGAGCTGGTCCACACGGCTGTCCGGCACCTTGGCGACGCCGATGTTCGGGTCCTTCGTTGCGAACGGGTAGGGAGCTGCCAACGCGCCGCCTCCGGTGAGTGCGTTGTACAGCGAGCTCTTGCCCGCGTTCGGAAGACCAACCAGGCCGAAGCGTTCCATATCGCTCCGGAGGCTACCGACGTCGGGAGTGCCGACGGGCCCGACACCTTGGTTTTCCGCTGGGCACACGCACGAAGCACTCAGTGCGTTCGTGAAGCGCAACCTCCGACCTCTCGCCGCACTGCTCGCCGGCCTCCTGATGCTCGTGTTCTGCTGGCAGATCCAGCGCGCTGCCGCCGGGCCGCCATCGGCCCCGTCGAACTGCATCGAGCACACCGGTCTGGTGCCCGGTGAGGTCGACCTGCCGGGCGACCTCCGCTGCGCCGGTCTGGCCATCGCCTTTCACACCGCCGGTGTGGCCCGCTCCCCGAAGCCGATCTGGGCTGGACAGTGGTTGCTGCTCGACGAGACCGGCGCGCTGCGCACCGGGACATGCGTGTTCAACCGTGGCATCCATCCAACGATCGATCGCCCGTCCACTCCGGTCAGTCAGTCGTTCCCGAGGGACCCAGGCGGGGCGAAGAGTGCCTACCTCAGCTGGCGATACGGCGCCACGACGGATGACCTCACGGCCGCGGGCGTCTGGGCGGTCGCTCACTTCTACGCGCAGGATGCAGCGGGTTCGAATCGCGCGCTCGACCCAGCGTCGCCGCTCGTGCCTGCGCTGGCCCTGGTGGGGGAGATGTCCGGCCGCCAGGACGTGGAGGACGTCGCACTCGCGTTGGACGCTGAGGCCGCGCGGTTGTCGATGCCGTTCGTGCTGACGGTGGCGGTGGACGCCGATGGGCGCGGCGTTGCCCACGTGGCCTCGGGCCAGGCCGCAGTGAGCGGGGTAGCGGTCGCGCTGCAGGTCACCGGCGCGGCGTTCGACGACGAGTCCACGGCCATCACACTGACGACCGACACTGCGGGTGATGCCCGGTTCGAGGTCGTCGGCTTGGCGCACCAGATCGAGGTCGTGGCCGAAGCCAACGGTCCCGGCCCCGCTCAGATCTACCGAGCTGCACCCGCTGATCCGGTGGGACACCTGCCCCAGACACTGCTCGTCGCCGGCCACTTCACCCCGCTGCGCGCGACTGCCGCAGTGACGCTGGTCGGCCCGACCACCACCACGACGGAGCCCCCGCCGACCACGTCAACCGAGCCGCTGCCGCCGCCGACGACGACGACGACCATCGAGCCGGCGCCGACAACGACGGAGGGAGCAACGACCACCACGACTGAGCCTGCGGCCACGACGACGGAAGTGCTGCCCGCCGCCACCGAACTGCCGGCCACGACCACAGAACCCCTGACCACGACGGCATCACCGACCACGACCGCCGAGACGGCGGCGGCGACCACGACCATCGCGGCCCCCACGACCACGGCTGCGCTGGTGGCCACAACCACGACGGTCGCGCATCCTCCGCCGCTACCGGAGGGGCCACCGTCCACGCTGCCCCGCACCGGGTCGAGCGATGGGGGTGCTGCCTACCTCGGTACAGCGGCGCTGGTGGCGGGCATCGGCGTGCTCGGCGCGATCCGGCGGAGGCTGCGCCCAGTAGCGTGAGTGGGGTGACGCCCGTGGAAGCGCTCGAACGAGTCGTGCACTGCCTGGACCGCGCCCACGACACCGGCTTCAAGGCGAAAGCGTTCGTGCGTGCGCTCGATGTCGTGAGATCGACGCCCGCTGACGAGATCGTCGAGCGCGCCGGCAGGAACACGCTGAAGCAGATGGACGGCGTCGGGGACAGCTCGTCACGCGTGATCATCGAGGCGCTGCGCGGTGAGACCACCTACCTCGACAAACTCGACCAACAGACCCGCGTCAGCATCACCCCCGGAGGTCAGCAGTACCT
>JAYTSB010000149.1:0-10535 GCA_043745825.1 Actinomycetota bacterium
GGCAGTCGGTGCCTCGGTGCTGTTCCCCGGACCGCACATCCTGCGGACCGGTCTGTTCGAGTCCTGGCGCAGTCGCACGCCGGAGTTCGCCAAGGAGCGCCCGCGGCAGACCCCGTACACGACGGTGGAAGCACTGGAGGCACAGATGAAGGCGGCCGGCGTCGACATCGCATACACCCCGGTGGAGGAAGTGGCCGAACGCGTCGTTGCCGGCATCCTCGCCGACCAGTTCTGGATCCATCTGCAGACCGATCGTGGCGACACCCAACTCCTGGCCCGCACTGATTCGATGCTGCACCGCACGAACCCCACCTACCTTCGCGCCGTCCCCGGCTGAACAGGAACTCACCATGCCAGAAACCGCCGTGCCAGAAACCGCCGTGCACGCCAACGATCCCTACGTCATCGTCTCCGCAGACAGTCACGCCGGCTTGCCGACCGAGGACTACCGCGCCTACCTCGCCACGAAGTACCACCCGCAGTTCGACGAGTTCCTCGCCGAGCGCGCCGCAGTACTGGAGGCAAGCACGCGCCTCGGAGTGCGCAACGAGGACTACGCCAAGAAGTGGTTCGCAGAACACGAGGAAGCACTGCGCAGCGGCTGGGAAGCGGACAAGCGCGACCTCGAGCTCGACGGTGACGGTGTGGCCGGGGAGGTCGTCTTCCCCGACGCCGACGCGGTGGAGAGTCGCACGTGCGTGCCCTTCGGCGCCGGTCTCGGGCTCAGTGGCGACATGGACCCCGAGCTCGGCCTCGCCGGCGCCCAGGCTCACAACCGCTGGCTCGCCGATCTGTGCACGAACAGCCCGGAGCGTCGCCGCGGCGTGGCCCTGGTGCCCATCACTGCGGACATGTCGGACGTTCTGGCCGAAATTCGCCGCATCCACGCCGACGGGCTCGGTGCGGTGATGATCCCCGCGATGTGGGTGAACCAGGCGCCGTATCACGATCGCTGTTACGACCCGGTGTGGGCGTTGTGCGAGGAGCTGCGGCTGCCCGTCGTCACCCACAGCGGTCCGGCGCCCCGTCAGGAGTTCGGCGACCATCTCGGCATCTACGTGAGCGAGGTCGTCTGGTGGCCGGCCCGCCCGCTGTGGTTCATGCTCTGGTCGGGCGTGTTCGAGCGGTTCCCCCGGCTGCGGTTCGGCGTGACCGAGGCAGGGTGCTGGTGGCTGCCTGCGCAGATCTGGTTCTGGGACCGGCTCTTCCTCGGCCAGAAGGGCACCGAGAAGTTGGGCGCAGATCCGTTCGGCGGGGCCATCACGATGCCGCCGTCGGACTACATCGACCGCAACTGCTTCATCGGCGCCTCCAACACCAAGCGTCGCGAGCTCGGCATGCGGTACGAGATCGGCGTGGACAACATCTGCTGGGGCAACGACTTCCCACACCCCGAGGGCACGTGGCCGCACACCCGCAGCTGGCTGCAGAAGACGTTCCACGACATCCCCATCGACGAGACCCGACGGATGGTGGGCCTGGCCTGCGCAGAGATCTATGGCTTCGATCTCGCCAAGCTCCAGCCCCACGCCGATCGCTGCGGCCCGACACCGCGCGACTTCGGCCAGATCACCGACGACGACCCCACCGGCCAGCGTCTCGTGGACCGCTGGGCCCCGGTGAAAGAGGTCGGCCGCCACTGGCTCACCGACAACGACTTCGCCCTCCTCGACCTCTGATTCTTGCCCGCCCGAAAGCCGCCCGCCCGGCCGAAAGCCCGCCCGCCCGGCCGGACTGTGACCATGAGGTCGCCACAGCGGCGACCTCATGCTCACAGAAGTGCGGTGGCGCGTCGGATGGCGAGTTGGAGGTCGGCCAGCACTCCGTCCATCCGGCCGAGGTCGGTCCACCACAGCTCGACGATGTCCCAGCCGTGCCGCCGCAGGAGCGCTCGGCGCTGCACATCGCGCCGGATGTCGGCCGGCGTCGCGTGGTATTCGATGCTCTGGCACTCCACGCCCACTTTCAGCTCGACGATCGCCAGGTCGAGCTCGGCCAGCAACGTCCCGTCGGCGGCGCGGACCGGCCACTCCTCCTCCATCACCACGCCGTGCTCGACGAGCTCGCGGTGAGCCAGGCGCTGCAACCAGCTGCGCGGCAAGCGCTTGCCCATCCGGTCGTCGAGCAGCTGCAAGCACGTGGCCGGCCCATGCACACCGCGACCGCTCCAGCGCTCGAAGTTCTGGCGGAGCCATACGGGCGAGGCCCGCCTCCGGAGCGCGCTGTCGAGCGCCTGAGCCGGATCGAGCCCGAGCGCGGCCAGGCGGAGCAGCGTCACCGGGACGGTGGTCACAGGGATGTGCGACACCACGAACCGATCCTTCGCCGTCAACCGTCGCGACCGGGAGCTCACCACGTCCTTCCCGCACTGAGGGCTCAGGCCGTACGGCACCACGACGGCCACATCGTCGTGGGCGAGGTGACCGTCCATCCGATGCAGCCGCGCGGCCGAGCGACCGTCGAGCAGGACGAGGCCCTCCGTGCCGAGTGTGGCCGCCATGGCACGCTGCTCCCAGGTGCACGGCGACCCGGCCGCGGCGAGCACACCCGGCCCGGCGCGCACCAGTTCACCCCTCCGCAGCATTCCCTGCTGCAGTTCCCAGGTCACCCCGTGCGCGCGGAGTTGACGTTCGGCGGCGACGCCGTGCTGGGTGCGGAACAGCCGTGACAACGAGTCGTGCATGCATCACTGGGTGCTTTCAGCTCCGGCTCGGCGGAAGAAGTACTTTTGTGAGCATGAGGCCGCCACAGCAGCGACCTCGTACTCACGGTTCGCAGGACCTCCGGGTGAATCCCGATTGAAATTGTCGGGAATTGGAGGTTAGTATCTCCCGCCAGCACGACGACCAGCACGACGAACGAGGAGTCCGAGATGAGCAATGCCGAGTGGGGTTTCGAGACCCGCCAGATCCACGTGGGCGGAGAGCCCGATCCCGCCACCGGTGCGCGGGCGGTGCCGATCTACCAGACCACGAGCTACCAGTTCCGTAACTCCGAGCACGCCGCGAACCTGTTTGCGCTCGCCGAGATCGGCAACATCTACACCCGCATCATGAACCCCACCCAGCTGGCGGTGGAGCAGCGGATCAACTCGCTCGAGGGTGGTGTGACCACGGCAGTTGGCCTTCCCGGCACGCTGGTGGTGGGCTCCGGTCAGGCTGCGGCGACGATTGGGATCCTCACCCTCGCCGAGGCCGGCGATCACGTGGTCGCGTCGCCGTCGCTGTATGGCGGCACCTACAACCTGCTGCACTACACGTTCCCGAAGATGGGCATCGAGGTCAGCTTCGTCGACGACCCGCACGATCTCGAGCAGTGGCGCAGCGCCATCCGACCCAACACCAAGTTGTTCTTCGGTGAGGTGCTCGCCAACCCGAAGAACGATGTGTTCGACATCGAGGGCGTCAGCAAGGTGGCCCACGACAACGGCATCCCGCTGATGGTGGACAACACCGTGCCGACGCCGTTCCTGATCCGCCCGATCGAGTGGGGTGCCGACATCGTGGTGCACAGCCTCACCAAGTTCGTCGGTGGCCACGGCACGTCGATCGCCGGCTCCATCACCGACGGCGGCACGTTCGACTTTGCAGCCAGCGGTCGCTTCCCGAACTTCACCGAGCCGGACCCGAGCTACCACGGCCTGGCGTACTTCCCGGCGCTCGGCCACGGGTCGTACATCATCAAGGCCCGTGTGCAGATGCTGCGCGACCTGGGGTCGGCGATCTCGCCGTTCAACGCGTTCTTGATCCTGCAGGGCCTGGAGACGTTGAGCCTGCGCATGGAGCGTCACTTCTCCAACGCCGCGAAGGTTGTCGAATACCTGCAGACCCGGAGCGAAGTGCTCAGCATCAACTGGGCCGGCCTGCCCTCCAGCCCCTGGCACGAGCGGGCCAACAAGTACGGGGGTGGCAAGGGCTACGGCTCGGTGCTCGCGTTCGAGATCGCCGGCGGCAAGGCGGCCGGCCAGAAGTTCGCCGACTCGCTCGTGCTGCACAGCCACGTGGCCAACATCGGTGACGTGCGCAGCCTGGTGATCCACCCGGCAAGCACCACCCACAGCCAGCTGAGCGACGACGAGCAGGCGAGCAGCGGCGTGACACCCGGCCTGGTCCGCCTCAGCGTGGGCCTGGAGAGCATCGAGGACATCATCGCCGACCTCGAGACCGGCTTCGCCGCGATTGCCTGACTGCTGCGCGATCCGCCACACGACGTGTGGCCGATCGCGCGCAGTTCGCGGGTTGCAGTTGAGCAGAGTGCAGTTCGCCACTTGAGCCCAACCATGCGTCGCGTGGGGAGCTGCACGCCGTCGCGTCAGGGGGCGTCAGGAGCCGGCGATGGGGGAGGGTCGTCCTGATCGCGCAGGAACGCTTCCAGCTCGGCGGCGAGATCATCGCCGGTCGGCAGGCTGGCCTCGGCGCGTTGGTCGCACTGGCGCTCCAGGAGCTGCACGTAGGTGGCGGCTTGGGGGTCTTCGGCGACGGCTTCGTCGTGCAGCGACTGCCATCGCTCGATCTCGCCGGCCAGCTCGGCATGGCCGGTGGGCACGCCGAGGACGTGCTCCAGATGGCGGAGCAAAGCAGCCGACGACTTCGGGTGCTGAGCGTTGCCGAGGTAGTGCGGAACACCGACGCGGAGCGAGATGGCCGGAATGGCAAGCTTTTCGAGCCGCTCCTGGAGCACGCCGATCACGCCGGTAATTCCCTGGTACTGGGGCCGGCTGAGGCCGAGGCGACGGATCAGTTCCTCGTTCGTGCTGCTGCCCACCACCTGGGGAATGCGTGTATGCGGCACGGCATCGGCACTGGCGCCGATGGTGACCACGACATCGCAGCCGAGGCGCGTGGCCATTGTGGTGATGCACTCGCAGTACGTGCTCCATCGCACGTGCGGCTCCACGCCGGAGAGCACGACGAGATCGTGGGCGCTGCCCGCGTAGCGGGCGATGCGGAAGTCGTTGCCAGGCCAGCGCACAGTGACCGTCTCATCGTCGTCCAACCAAACCTCGGGACGCTCCTGGGTGAAGTCGTAGAACGGGTCAGGATCGATGCTGGCGACAATGGGGGCCACACGGTCACGCAACAGCCAGTCGAGTGCGCCGGTCGCGGCACCAGATGCGTCGAACCACCCGGTGAGCGCCACCACCATGATCGGCCGATTCAGTGGTGCGAGACCATCGGTGTGGGTGCTGAGCACGTCCTCGACCCGCATCCGATCAGCCTCGCAACTCGCCCACGACATGGTCGATGCACGCAGTCAGCGCAGCAACATCGGCTGGATCGACTGCGGGGAACATGCCGATGCGCAATTGGTTGCGGCCGAGCTTGCGGTAGCTGTCGGTGTCCACCACACCGTTGGCCCGCAGTGCCGCACTGACGTCGTTGGCATCCACGCCGGTGAGGTCGATGGTGCCAACGACCTGCGAGCGTTTGGCTGGATCGGTGACGAACGGATCGGCCCAATCGCACGCTGTGGCCCAGTCGTACAGCGTCCTGGACGAGGCCAGGCTGCGGGCATTGACAGCGGCAAGACCGCCGAGGCCGAGCATCCAGCGGATCTGCTCGTCCAGCATCACCAATGTGGCAAGTGCCGGCGTGTTGTAGGTCTGGTTGGCCACACTGTTGTCGAGCGCGATGCTGAGATCGATCGAGGCCGGTACCCACCGACCCGAGGCGCCGATCGAGCGGATGCGCTCGAGGGCCGCTGGTGAGCAGGCCGCAAGCCACAGGCCGCCATCGCTGGCGAACGACTTCTGCGGCGCGAAGTAGTACACGTCAACCTGGCTTGGGTCCCACAGCAGTCCGCCGGCAGCGGAGGTGGCGTCCACGACCACGAGCGCGTCGTCGATCCCCGCCGGGCGCTGCAGGGACATCATCACGCCGGTGGAGGTCTCGTTGTGGGTGAGTGCGTACACATCGGCGCCGGCGACGCCTGCATCGGCGGCGGACAGCACGGGGTGGTCGCCCGGCTCGCTGCGCACCACCGTGGGTTGGCCGATGTGGGGCGCCGCCGCCGCAGCATCGGCGAACTTGGACGAGAACTCACCGAACACGGCGTGCACGCTGCGCTCGCGAGTCAACCCGAACGTCGCCGCGTCCCAGAACACGGTGGAACCGCCGTTGCCGAGCATGATCTCCCAACCCTGGGGCAGGTTGAACAGGGTGCTCAGGCCCGAGCGGATGTCGCCGACGAGGTTCTTCACGGGCGCCTGGCGGTGGCTCGTGCCGAGCAACGTGGTGCCGGCGGCGGTGAGCGCGGCGACCTGCTCGGCGCGGATCTTGGACGGGCCGCAGCCGAAGCGGCCGTCGGCCGGAAGCAGGTCCCTCGGGATCGAAATGGAGCGTGGGTCCAGCGCTGTCACTGTGCCAGCATGGCAGCTATGAGTTCTTCTTCCTCACCCTTTCCGGGCGGCGCGCCGGTGACTCCGCGCCGTGCCTCGGCCCGCCTCGCAATGATCAATGAATCGGCGACGCTGGCGGTCGATGCCAAGGCCAAGGCGTTGCAGGCCAAGGGTGAGAACGTGATCGGATTCGGCGCCGGTGAGCCCGACTTCCCCACGCCGGAGCACATCGTCGAGGCCGCGGTGAAGGCGTGCCAGGACCCGAAGAACCACCGCTACACGCCGGCCGCCGGCCTCCCCGCGCTCCGTGAGGTCATCGCCGTGAAGACTCTGCGTGACAGCGGCTTCGAGACCACAGCGGCCCAGGTGCTGGTGACGTGCGGCGGCAAACACGCCGTGTTCACCGCATTCGCGGCGCTGTGTGATCCGGGCGACGAGGTCATCCTGCCGGCGCCCTACTGGACCACGTACCCCGAGGCCGTCACGCTCGCCGGGGGCGTGCCCGTGGTCATCGACACCACCGAGGAAACTGCGTTCAAGGTCACCGTCGAACAACTCGATGCTGCACTCACCACTCGCACGAAGGTGCTGCTGTTCGTGTCGCCGGACAACCCGAGCGGAGCGGTGTACACACCCGACGAGGTGGAGGCCATCGGCCGCTGGGCGGTGGAGAAGGGCGTCTGGGTCATCACCGATGAGATCTACGAGCACCTCACCTACGGCCCCCACCAGTTCGTCTCGATGCCCACCGTGGTGCCGGACATCGCCGATCAGTGCATCATCGTCAACGGCGTGGCCAAGACGTATGCGATGACCGGCTGGCGGGTGGGCTGGATGATCGGACCGAGCGACGTGATGAAGGCCGCGATCAACTTCCAGTCGCACGCCACGAGCAACGTCAGCAACGTGGCTCAGCAGGCCGCGCTCGCCGCCGTCGGGGGCGACCTCTCCGCAGTGCACATGATGCGCGAGGCGTTCGAGCGGCGCGGCACGGCGATGCACCGCATGCTCAACGACATTCCCGGCGTCACGTGCATCGAGCCGCAGGGTGCGTTCTACTGCTTCGCCAACATGAAGGGCCTGCTCGGCCGCCCCCTCGGCGGCCACGTCTCCAACTCCACCCTCGAACTCGCCGACGTGGTGCTCGGCCAGGCGAAGGTTGCCTTCGTTCCGGGCGAGGCGTTCGGCGCGCCCGGCTACGCCCGCTTCTCGTTTGCGACGGGCGACGACGACATCGCCGAGGGCATCCGCCGGATCGCCGAGTTCGCCACGAGCTAGCTACCGCAGGGCTCTGAGTGCGGCCTCACGCAGTGCGGTGAGGGTCGTGCGGCTCGTGCTGACATCGGCATCGAGGCGGAGGTGCAACAGCGTTGGCGTTCCGTTGGCGAGCGCTCGCGCAAACGCCGGCTCGAAGTCGGCGGTGGTCTCGATGCGTTCGGCCTGCCAGCCGTAGGCACGGGCAAGGGCGGCGAAGTCGGGGTTGAACAGATCACTGCCGCTCACCCGCCCCGGGTATTCGCGCTCTTGGTGCATGCGGATGGTGCCGTACGTGCCGTTGTCCACCACCACGCTGACCAACCGCTGCGCGCCGTAGCCCGTGGCCGTGGCCAGCTCCTGGCCGGTCATCAGGAAGTCGCCGTCGCCGGCGATGTTCACCACGGTGCGGTCGGGGTACAGCAGCGCAGCGGCAACGGCGGCGGGCACGCCGTATCCCATCGCGCCGGAGGTGGGGGCGAGCTGGGTGCGTCCGTGGTGGCGCAGGCCGGGATATCGGCAGAAGCGGTGGAGCCAACCGCTGTAGTTGCCCGCTCCGTTGGTGTACACCGTGTCCTCCGGGGCGAGTCGTTGGATGGTGAGGATCACTTCTGCCATGTCGAGTGGCTCGACCGGGGTCGGCACGAGGTTGGCCTCGTAGTCGTTGCGCGCCGCCGCCGTGCGTGCCGCCCACGGCCGGGACGCCGGCGGGACGAGCGTGGCCAGGGCCGGAGCGGCGCAGCGCATCGACGCGTTGATCAGGATCTCGGCGTCGTACACCCGACCGAGCTCCTCGGCGCCGGCGTGGATGTGGACAAGACGTTGCGCCGGACGTGGCGGCCTGACCAAGGTGTATCCGCCCGTGGTCATCTCGCCGAGGCGTGCCCCGATCGCGAGGATGACATCGGCGTCGCGAATGCGTTCGGCAAGCCGTGGGTTGATGCCGATGCCGACATCGCCGGCGTAGTTGGGATGGCGGTTGTCGAACAGGTCCTGGAACCGGAACGCACAGCCGATGGGCAGCTCCCAGTCCTGCGCGAACTGCTCCAGTGCCAGGCACGCTTCGGCATCCCAGCCGCTTCCGCCCACGATCACGAACGGTCGTTGTGCGCCGGCGATCAACTCGCCGACGCGGGCCAGCGCATCCGGAGCCGGCCAGGCGAGCGCCGGCTCGACGCGACCCAGCACCGGGGCAGCGGTGGCGATGGTGAGCATGTCCTCGGGCAGCACCAACACGACGGGGCCGGGGCGCCCCTGCATGGCGACGTGGAAGGCGCGGCTGATGTACTCGGGAAGCCGATCGGCATCGTGCACCTCGCCCACCCACTTGGCCATGCCCAGCGTGCCCGGGCCGAACATCTGCCGGTAGTCGAGTTCTTGGAACGCCTCACGATCACGCTGATCGCCGGCGACCTGACCGATGAACAGCACCATCGGTGTGCTGTCCTGGAACGCCGTGTGCAAGCCGATGCTGGAGTTCGTGGCGCCCGGTCCCCGGGTCACGAAGCAGACTCCGGGGCGGCCGCTGAGCTTGCCTTGGGCCTCGGCCATGAACGCTGCGCCCCCCTCGTGTCGGCAGGCTACGAAGCGGATCCGGTCGCGATGTTCGTGGAACCCGTCGAGCACTGCCAGATAGCTCTCCCCGGGAACGCCGAAGCACGTCTCCACGCCCTGGGCCACGAGCGCCTCCACCAGGAGGTGGCCGGCGAGGCGAGGTGCTGGGGCGGTGGTTGTGCTGAGGCTCACGGAGCGCGAACCTACCTCCACGCCATGCCGGCCCACCACAGGCCGGACCGGGTGGCCAGTCCGGTGGCCACCACCAGGACCAGGCACTCGACCACCTGCTCGGCGGCGCCGAGCACATCGCCGCTGATGCCGCTGATCTTGCTCATCGCCATCCGGCCGATCAGGCCGATGCCGACGATCATTGCGAGCACGAACGGTCCCACCCACCAACCACCGGCGAGCGCGACGATGCCAATGCCGGTGAGCAGACCGAGCACGGCGTGCCTGCCGCGCAGCGATCGGGCCGCCTGGGCACCGAGGCCGTCGGTGCGCGCCGGTGGCACGGTGGCCATGAGCAACACGGCGCCGGTTCGCCCGAGTGTGTGTGCGGCCAGCAAAGCGGTGAACGCCAACGCGGGTGATGCGCCGAGCGAGGCAACGCACGCGATGCGCAGCACGATGGAGCCACACATCGCGGCGACCCCGTAGGTGCCGTGCAGTGGATCCTTGAGCAGCTCCAGTCGCTGCGCCGGGGTCCAGCCGCCCGCGAAGGCATCGGCCACATCGGCCAGGCCATCTTCGTGGAAGGCGCCCGTGAGCACCACCCCGAACAGTACGGCGAGCGCCGCGGCCACCAGCGACGGAACGAGGTGCACGAGCCCGGCCATTGCTCCGCCCACCGCGAGGCCGATGAATGCGCCGACGACCGGGAACCACGGCACGGCCGCAGCCTGGTTCGTCTCCCCGCTGACCGGCACGGGGACCCGCGTGAGGAACGAGATCGCCGCGCGCAGGTTGTGCATCAGCCGAACCACTCTCCGAACGTCGGGACGTCGGTGATGCCGGCGCACGCCATCGCCACGAGCGGTACGGCAGCCATCGCGCCACTGCCTTCGCCGAGGCGCATGTCGAGGTCGAGCAGTGGCTGCTTGCCGAGCCGCTCGAGCAAGCGCCGATGTCCGGGCTCGGCCGAGCAGTGTCCGACGAGGCAGTGATCGAGCGCTGCTGTGGAGAGACTGACGAGCGGCATCGCCGCAGAGGTGACGACGTAGCCGTCGATCAGCACCGGCAGCCGGCGATGACGCGCTGCAATGATGGCCGCAGCCATCGCCACGAGCTCCGCTCCGCCGACCTCGCGCAGCACCTCCAGCGGATCGACGACACCGGCGATGCGACTCACGGCCTCGCGTACGGCCTCGCGCTTGCGCTGCAGCCCCTC
>JAYTSB010000150.1:0-2291 GCA_043745825.1 Actinomycetota bacterium
TCCGTAGAAGACGCCCCGAATTGTCGACCAAGGGTCGGTAGCGCGACGTTGACGATGGTGGTGTCGAGGATGTCGAGGAACAAGGCGGACACCAGCACCGTGGCGACGAGCCACTTGTACTCGACGGTTCGCCCGAACAGGGTGACGGGTGCTTCCGGCGTCTTCGTGGCCACGAGCGCTGGTGCCGTCACCGGGTCGACCGTAACGATCCGCGATGAGCGTGCTGCCATCCAAGCCGTCCGCCGGCAGGCGTTGTGACGCGCGGCACGCGCCCGGCACCGACAAGTACCAGTGTCGCGTACGCAGAAGCGGCCCAACACGGCCAGACTGGTCCACGTGCTCACCACCACCTCCCACGATCCGAGCGCGGCCGACGACCAGATCTGGGGCGCCTTCACGGATGCGGCACCGTGGGTGCTGGACCGTGACGCAATCACCTGGCTCGCCGTGGCGGCCCGCCTGCGATCCGCATCCCAAGCCGAGGTGCCGCGCCTGACCAAACCGTCCAAGCTGCCTCCGGGCACACGAGTCCTCACCGTGGCCGGGCGGCTGGCCTTCGCACTCGTTCCGTGGGGAATCCGCAGGCGACGCAAGCGCTACGCCACTCCCGAGGCCAGCCGCGCCGACGTCTCGCTGCGCCTCCGCGTTGCGGCGGAGCGGCTCGGGCCCACCTACATCAAGCTCGGACAGATCATCTCGAGTGGCGAGGGCTTGTTCCCCGCCGAGCTGGTCAACGAGTTCAAGCTGTGCCGCGACCAGGTCGCAGCCGAGTCGTGGGACGACGTGCGCCTGACCGTCGAGGCCGATCTCGGCGCCCGACTGGAGGACGTCTTCTCGTCGTTTGACACCACACCCATCGCTGCAGCCTCCATCGCCCAGGTGCACGCTGCGACGCTGCGCACCGGCGAGCAGGTTGTGGTCAAGGTGCAGCGGCCGCTGGTCAGCGAACTCGTCCGCAAAGACCTGCGCGTCATGGCCTGGCTCGCACCACATCTCGTCGGTCGGATCCCCATTGCCGCACTCGCCAACCCACCGGCGCTCGTGGATCTGTTCGCCGAGACGATCGTCGAGGAACTGGACTTCCGCATCGAAGCCGCGAACATGCTCGACATGGCCGCGGTGTTGAAGAACCTCAAGCAGGACCGCTTCGTCATCCCCCGTCCCCACCCCAGGCTGGTGACGCGTCGCGTGCTGGTGATGGAGCGCGTCGACGGATTCAACTTCGACGACGTCGCCGGCATGCAGGGCGCCGGCATCGACACCGAAGCGGTGATCCGCAGCGGGATGATCGCCTTCATGGAGGGCGCGATGGTGGAGGGCATCTTCCACGGCGATCTCCACGGCGGCAACATGCTCGTGCTGGCCGACGGCCGCACGGCGCTGCTCGACTTCGGCATCGTCGGCCGGCTCAGCGGCGATCGCCGGGCGGCGTTCCTCCGGTTGATGCTCGGCGCAATCACCAACGACGTCAAGGGTCAGGTCGCCGCGCTGCGCGACCTCGGGGCCCTGCCCCGCGACACCGATCTTGACGCGGTCATCAAGGACCTGCGCCTCGACCAACCGACGATCGACCCGACCACACTCAGCGGCGAGGAGCTGGTCAAGGAAGTCCAAAGGGTGGTCAAGGCACTGCTCGGGTACGGCGCGCGGCTGCCCAAGGAGCTGATGCTCTACGTCAAAAACATGGTGTTCCTCGACGGCGCCATCGCCCGCCTTGCTCCGAACCTCGACATCCTCGCCGAGATCGGCAGCATCTCGATGCTGTTCGCCGAGCGTCACGGCGAGCGCCTCGGTCGCGAGCTGGGCGTCGACCCCACTGCGGTGACCATCGACATGGAGGGCGTGAAGGCCAGCTTCGGACTTGACCCGACGATCGACTCGCTCACCTACCGCGACCTCCAGGCCCGGCGCGACCTGATCCAGAAGCGGATGCGCGACCACGTCGCGCGTTGACCGGTCCAACGTATGCGTCTCGTCATCGCCCGTTGCACCGTCGACTACAACGGCCGTCTGTCCGCGCATCTGCCCGAAGCCGTCCGCCTGATCATGGTCAAGGCCGATGGCTGCGTGGCGGTCCACGCCGACGGCGGTGCCTACAAGCCGCTCAACTGGATGAACGCCCCCAACACCCTGGTGGATCACGGCGACCACTGGGTGGTGACCAATCCAAAGGCCGAGCAGCTCGTCATCACCCTGCACGAGGTGATCCACGAGACCGCCCACGAGCTCGGTGACGACCCGGGACTGCAGAAGGACGGCGTCGAGGCACACCTGCAAGAACTGTTGGCCGC
>JAYTSB010000151.1:0-7333 GCA_043745825.1 Actinomycetota bacterium
CATTGATGCCGTGGACGACGCCCATCACGTTCACACCGATGGCCCAGCGCCAGTCGTTGAGCTCGTGCTCCCACATCTTGCCCTCGGCCCCGGCACCGATGCCGGCGTTGTTGCACACCACGTGCACCGCGCCGTAGGCGGACAGGGTCGCGTCGCGCAGTGCCTCGACGGAGGCGAAGTTGGTGACGTCGGTCTGCACGCCGATGATCGCCAGACCGGTCGCCTGGCATTCCGTCACAGCCCGCTCCAGCGGCTCGGCTTGAACATCGGCCAGCACCACGCGCATGCCTGCTCGGGCGAAGCGCTCGCCCATCGCCCGTCCCAACCCGCCGGCGCCACCGGTGACGACCGCGACGCGGTCCTGCAACGTCTGCATCAGCCCAGCCCCATCAATTGGTGGATGGTCATCCAGGTACTCCTCCGGAACGGTCGCCGAATCCGGCGAGGGCGGGACATTTCTCGGCCGCCAACGGGACATCGCCCGGCTGGAGAGGAACGTCGATCTCGCTGACCCGTGGCCCGATCCGCGCCGCGATCGGCGCGAGGGCATTGAGATCGAACCCGTAGATCCGGGCCGCGTTGCCACCGAGCATCAACGCGGTCTCGTCGTGCGGTACGCCGGCGAAGGCGGCTCGCAGCGCCTCGGTGGTGTACGGCGTGCTCGCCTCCTTGTGCGGGTAATCGGTGCCCCACATGATCTTGTCGACGCCCACCTTGGCGCGCAGCGGCACTTCGGCCGGCCGGATGAAGCTGGCCCCGACGTGGCACTGCCGGGCGAAGTACTCGCTGGGACTGAGCGACAGCTTCTCCATCACGGGCTGGCCCCAGACGTGCTCTTGGGAGCCCACTGCGGTGCGCATCCGTTCGAAGAAGTAGTCGAGGCGCATCAGCTCATCGGGGATCCACGCTGTGCCCTGCTCGGTGAACACGAGCTGCAGGCCGGGGTGGCGCTCCAACGCACCGGACACGATCAGGTGAGTGAGTGCCCGATGCGAGAACCACGTCACCTCGAGCAGGAAGATGACCGGGGATTCCACGACCTCGGTCATCGGCGGACTTGCGCTGCCGCCGTGGTGGTTCACCGGCATGCCGAGTTCCTCGCACACGGCCCACAGCGGCTCGTAGTACGCCCCGTCGTAGAGCTCGGGCAGGCCGCTGTTCGGTGGCACACCGGGCAGCAGGATGCCGCCGGTGAGTCCGTTCTCCTTGGCCCAACGCACCTCGGTCACTGCGGCAGGGATGTCGTTCAGCAGGATCTGGGCGATGCCCGCCCGACGACCCGGCACGTCGCGACAGAAATCGGCGAGCCAGCGGTTGTGGGCCTGGAGCCCTGCCCACCGCTTCTCCGCGTCGCCCGCATCCTGCGCCGGCGGCTGGAAGGTGAGCGACGACTTCGGGTAGAACGGTGGAATCGTGTTCGGGTAGATGACCTCGGCCACCACGCCGTCTGCCTCCATGTCGCGCAAGCGACGAGACGAGTCCCAGTTGCGCTCGCCGAGCTCGCCGAGCAGGTCGTCGTACTCGATGACGTAGCTCCCGGCCCATGCATCGAACTCCTCGTGGAACCGTCGAGGCAGGTACTGGCGGTAGTCGCCGATCGCGCCACCGCCGTGGCAGTCCGCAGAGATCAGGGTGTAGCGGGCGCCATCGAGCTGTGCATCGTCGAGCTGTGCATCGTCGAGCTGTGCATCGTCGAGCTGTGCATCGTCGAGCTGTGCATCGTCGAGCTGGGCATCGTCCATGGAGTGCGACCCCCAGTCGCCAGCGTCGCCCGTATTACCAGGTGACACACATGTTCGTCGTGTGATACAGTCTTGTCCGGTTCACCCATGGCTGTCAAGACGATCAACTCCGTCACCAACGCGCTCGGCGTGCTCGAGGTCCTGGCCGGCAACCAGCCGGTCGGCGTCTCCGCGCTGGCCCGCCTGACGGAGTTGGACAAGGCCGCAGTGCAACGGATCCTGCTCACACTCGGCGAGGCCGGTTGGATCCACCAGCTCGACACGGGTGAGTGGAACGTCACCTCGAAAGCGCTGCAGGTCGGTAGGCACTTCACGTCGGACTTGCGTGAGCTGGCGCATCCACACCTCGTGCAACTGCAGCACGACACCGACGAGACAGTGCTGCTCTTCGCCCGCGAGGACGACACCATGGTGGTGATCGATTCGGTGGACAGCAGCCAGGTGCTGCGCATGACGGTGCCGGTGGGCATGGTGGTGCCGATGCGCCAGAGCGCGTCCATCGACGCCTGGTTGGCCGACGCCGAACGACGCGCCCTTCCGGTGGCCGACACCATCGCATCCGCGGCGGCACTCGCCCGAGTGCGCGATCAGGGCTTCTTCGTGATCGACGAGATGTATCCCAACGCTGTGGCCGCCGGCGCGCCGATCATGGACCGCCTGGGCCGACCCGTTGCCACGATCACCGTGGTGGGCCCCAAGGCGCGAATCACCAAGTCTGCTGCGCGGACGCTGGGTGAACTGGCCGCCCGCGCGGCTGCTCTCGTCACCGCTGCCAGCAGCGGCCGCCAACCCTGAGGTTCCGCCACAGCGCCAGTGGGTGGGTCAGAACAGTGGGTGGGTCAGAACAGTTCGTCGAGGACTGAGCGCGCCTTCGCGTTGAGGGTGCGGCCGGGGAACAGCTCGGCAACGAGCACCTCCACATCGATGCTGCTCGTCAGGCCGAGCCCGGTCGCGAGCCGAACGATGTCGTCGCGGTCCTCGGGCCGGTTCGGGGCCAGCGCACTCATCGCCAGCAGCAGCTCCGGGCCGAGCGCACGGACGGTCAGATTGGGACGCTCCCACAGGTCGACGACGTCTCCATCGAGCAGGTCCTTGGGCACGGCTCCCGCTGACTGGTCGTTGATCCAGTGCGCCCCGAGGTCGAGCCGCTGGGCAACATCTCGTGCGGCACCGAGGACGAGCCCCCGCGGGGCGGGCACGACATCGATGTGGTCGACCGACTCGCGAGCGCCGTGGGCGAACATCATCGCCGCGTCACCGAACAGCAGCAGGGTCGCGACCGTGTCACGCTCGACCAGTCGAGCGGACAACGCATCGAGCGCAACCTGCAGTTCGTCACGTGTGAGCAGGGTCGCCGCCATGGGGACGAGTGTAGGGCGGGCGCGAAGAAGGGGCGCCGAAGCACCCCTTCTTCGAGAGCCGTGCCAGACCACCCAGTGGTGGTCCAAATCAGCCGCCGGAGACGTCCGACACCTTCTGCTTGCCGGCCCCGAGGAACGGCATCATCTTGCGCAGGTCTTTGCCGACCGTCTCGATCTGATGCTCGGCACCGGCCTTGCGCAATTCGTTGAACCGAGCCCTGCCGCTCTCGCTCTCGGCGATCCACTCCTTGGCGAACTTGCCGGTCTGGATCTCCTTGAGGATCTTCTTCATCTCCAGTTTCGTCTTCGCGTTGACCACTCGGGGACCGCGCGTAACGTCGCCGTACTCGGCCGTGTCGGAGATGCTGTAGCGCATGCCGGCGATGCCCTCTTCGTACATCAGGTCGACGATCAGCTTGACCTCGTGCAGGCACTCGAAGTACGCCATCTCCGGCTGGTAACCCGCCTCGACGAGCGTCTCGAAGCCGGCCTGCACCAATGAGGTGACGCCGCCGCAGAGCACGACCTGCTCGCCGAAGAGATCGGTCTCGGTCTCCTCGGTGAACGTGGTCTCGATGACTCCGGCGCGAGCTGCACCGATCGCATCGGCGTAGGACAGGGCGAGGTCGTGAGCGTGGCCGCTAGCGTCCTGCTCGACAGCGATGATCGCGGGTACGCCGCCACCCTCGGTGTAGGTGCGGCGCACCAGGTGGCCGGGGCCCTTTGGAGCGATCATGATCACGTCGATCAGCTTCGAGGGGCGAATGCGCTTGAAGCGGATGTTGAAGCCGTGCGCGAACGCCAGCGCCTTGCCCTTCTTCAGGTGCTTCTTGACATCGTTCTCGTAGGTCTCCTTCTGCTCGGTGTCCGGCATCGTCATCATGATGACGTCGCCCCACTTCGCGGCGTCGGCGATGCTCATCACCGTCAACCCGGCAGCTTCGGCCTTGGCCTTGCTCTTCGAGCCCTCGCGCAGGCCGACCACCACGGGAACGCCCGATTCCTTGAGGTTGAGCGCGTGGGCATGGCCCTGCGAGCCGTAACCGATGATTGCAACCTTGCGGTTGCGGATGATCGACGAATCAGCGTCCGCCTCGTAGTACACCTTGGCTGCCATCAGAGTGCTTTCCCTTTCACAGCGCGAAGCCGTGCTTCGCGTTCTAGTTTGGGCAGCGCGACCCGACCGGTGCGCTGCAATTCCACGATGCCGTAGCCGCGCAGAAGATCTTCGAAATCATCGAGCTTGTCCGGGTTGCCGTCGAGGCTGACCGTGATCGCTTCGATTCCGACGGCAAGAATCTTGCCCTCGAAGATGTTAGTGAGCTCGACGATCTGGCCACGATTCTCGGACGTGACGCGAACGGTGGCCAGCAGAAGCTCGCGCTCCACGCTGCGGCGCGGGTCGAGCTCGCTGATCTTGACGACCTCGATCAACTTGAACAGCTGCTTGACCACCTGCTCCACCGGCGCGGACTCCACGTCGACGACGATGGTGATCCGGCTCAGCGCTTCGTCCTCGGTGGGGGCTACTGCGAGCGAGAAGATGTTGTAGCCGCGGCGGGCGAACAGGCTGGCCACCCGGGCGAGCACGCCGGGGCGGTTCTGCACGAGCACGCTGAGGATGTGGTAGTTCGGTGCACTGTTCGTCGAGGACACGCTCATCGGCGCACCTCAGCGTTCTGTGTGGGGATTGACGTTTGGTGGGTGCGCCCCTGAGCGCTTCGCCCGTATCGAATTGTTCGCTCGCTTCGCTCGCTCATCGCAGAAACTCCTTGCGGGCCATCTGCGCCGGAGGCAGCAGCAGGTCGTCGTTGGTTGCGCCGGCCGGCACCATCGGGAACACCTTCTCCGAAGCGGCGACCCGGAAGTCGACCACGACGGGACGGTCGTCGATGCCATTCGCCTTGTCGATCGCCGGCTGCACCTCTTCGGGCGAATCGACGCGAATGCCCACGCAGCCCATCGCCTCGGCCCATTTGACGAAGTCGGGCACCTCGGGCGAGAGGTAGACCTCGCTGTAGCGCTCCTCGTAGAACATCTCCTGCCACTGGCGGACCATGCCGAGGTAGCTGTTGTTGAGGATCGCAACCTTCACCGGGATGCGCTCGACACTGGCGGTCACGAGCTCCTGGGCGGTCATCTGGAAGCAGCCGTCGCCGTCGACGGCCCACACGGTGGCATCGGGGCGGCCGACCTTGGCGCCGATCGCGGCGGGCACGCTGAACCCCATCGTGCCGAGACCGCCGGAGTTGACCCAGGTGTACGGATGCTCGAACTTCCAGTACTGCGACGACCACATCTGATGCTGGCCGACGCCGCTGACGAGGATCGTGTCCTCCGGGGCGCTGTCGCGCAACGCCTCCAGGCAGAACTGGGGCTTGAGCGCCTCGCCGGGCTCGCTTTGCTCGTAGCTGAGTGGGAACTGTTCGCGCCAGCCGCTGATCCGGCTCTTCCACATGCCGGTATCGGCCTGGGTCGCGCCGCCGGCCAGCAGATCCTTGATCGCCTTGACGATTTCCTCGATCACCAGCCGGCAGTCACCGACGATCGGCACGTCGGGTCGGCGGACCTTGCCCTGCTCGGCCGGATCGATGTCGACGTGGATGATCTTGGCTTCCGGCGCGAAGCCGGCGACCTTGCCCGTGATGCGGTCGTCGAAGCGTGCGCCGAGTGCGATCAACAGATCGCTCTTCTGCATTGCGGTCGTGGCCGAAGCCGTGCCGTGCATGCCCGGCATGCCCAGGCACAGCGGGTGGCTGTCTGGGAACGCGCCGCGGGCCATCAGCGTGGTGACGACATGGATCTGGGTCAGGTCGGCGAGCTCGCGCAACGCTTCGGCGGCACGAGCTTTGAGGATGCCGCCGCCCACGTACAGGATCGGCCGCTCGGATTCGAGGATCAGCTTGGCGGCCTCTTTGATCATCCGCGGGTGGCCCTTGGTGGTGGGGCGATAGCCGGGGAGGCTGTCCGCGACCTCGGCATCGGTGGGCCAGTGCCAGTCCATCGTGGTGGTGAGGACGTCCTTGGGCACGTCGATCAGGGTGGGTCCGGGACGCCCGGTGGTGGCGATGTGGAACGCCTGGCGCACGGCCATCGGCAGGTCCTGCGCGGTCATCACCAGCTCGTTGTGCTTGGTGACGCTGCGGGTGATACCCACCGTGTCGCACTCCTGGAACGCATCCGTGCCGATGGCGGTGGTGGGCACCTGGCCGGTGATGCAGACCATTGGAATGCTGTCCATGTACGCATCGCACAGCGGCGTGACCATGTTGGTGGCGGCCGGTCCGCTGGTGACGAGGGCAACGCCGGGGCGGCCGGTCACGTGGGCGTACCCCTCGGCCATGTGCCCGGCACCCTGCTCGTGGCGGACCAGGATGTGCCGGATGGTGCTGTCCAGCAGCGGATCGTACGCCGGCAAGATGCAGCCGCCGGGGAGCCCGAAGATGACCTCGGTGTTCTCCATCTCCAGTGCTTTGATGAGGGCTTGGGCCCCGGTGAGCTTCACGTTGACTCCCTGATTCTTGTGAATTGTCTGACTTGTGAACTGTCTGGCTTGTGAACTGTCTGGCTTGCGAACTGTCTGGCCTGTGACGGGCGAGTTGGTGAATCGGGCCCGAAAAACGAAACAACCCCCCGAGTTGGGAGGTTGCGAGGCACGGCACGGCGAAACGCCGAGGTGCCTAGGTGAGTACTACGAGAATGCTGAGCGCGATGATCGTGCGGGTCACGGCGTCGATTGTGCCACGCCACCTTGCCGAAAGCAACCGCAGCGCCGTCGCGAGACCGACCGCGTGAATCGGCCGATCCCGGTCGATCCACGCGGGCAGTTCGTCGCCGAGTTCACCAGGTGTCGATGTTGGGGCGGCGCTTCGGCAGAGCCGACCAGGCGGGCGTCGGCGGCACCGAGCGCAGCAGCGTCGACAGCCAGCGCCGCGTGTCGGCCGGGTCGATCACGTCGTCGATCTCGAATTGGGTGGCGGTGTTCAGCGCCTTGCCGTGCTCGTACATTCGGTCCACCATCGTCTGGAACAGCGCCTCGCGCCCCAGCGGGTCCTGCGCCGCGGCCAGCTCCTTGCTGTAGCCGAGACGCACCGCGCCCTCCAACCCCATCCCGCCGAACTCGCCCGTCGGCCAGGCCACGGTGGCGAGCGGCGCCTTCGTACTGCCGCCCATCATCGCCTGCGCGCCGAGGCCGTACGACTTGCGCGTCACCACGGCGAGGAACGGCAC